>JAJDNY010000038.1 GCA_022340425.1 Desulfobacteraceae bacterium
CTTGCGTTCGGTGGCCACGGCGGCCTCCACGGTGCTCGCCAGTTCCCGCCGGTCGAGCTGGGCCGCCGACAGGGCGGCCAGGTCTTGGCCGAGCTGGGCGCTGCTTGCCTCAACCGATTTCAAGCGCTGGTCAAGAGCCGCTAGGGCCTCGACGCTCTCCCGGTTGGTTCGGGTCAGGGTGGCCAGGGTGCCCTCAACGGCCGCGACCTGGGCTGCCAGCGGGGCGAGTTGGGCGGTGATGTCGGAGAGCGCCTGCTGGATGGCCGCCGTGTCGGGCAGGGCGGCGCCCAGGGCGGTGAGCCGCTTTTCCAGGTCGCTCTGTTTGGCGGCAAGCGCGCTGCCGGTTTTCTCAAATTCGGCCAGCTGCCCCCGGAGGGTTTCCTCGAGCTTGGCAGACTGCAGCGAGAGCGAGGAGAACCGCGAGTCCAGATCCTGCGAGAGTTTCTGCACGTCCCCTTCTTTGACGGCCGCGAACTCGGTTTTGAGGTCGACGTAGGCGTAGGCCACAATCGCGCCGATCACCAGCGGCACCAGGATCGCAAAGACCGTCAAGCGCCGGTTGGGTTTTTCCAGACGCTGTTCCTGGCGCTCCTCCTCTAAAAGAAGGCCGCTGTCCTCGTCGTTGCGCCCCAGTTTAAAACTTTCGCGATCTGCCATCGGTTTTCATTCCCATTCGATGGTGCTGGGGGGTTTGGAGCTGATGTCGTAGACGACCCGGTTGACCCCCCGAATTTCATTGATGATCCGGTTGGAGATGGTGCCCAGGAGGTTGTGGGGCAGCCTGGCCCAGTCGGCGGTCATGGCGTCCTTGCTGGTGACCGCGCGGATGGCCGCGATGTTCTCGTAGGTCCGTTGATCGCCCATGATGCCGACGCTTTTAAGAGGCAGCAGGACCGCGAAGGACTGCCAGAGCTTGCGGTAGTAGCCGCTGCGGCGGATCTCCTCCAGCAGGACGGCGTCCACCGCGCGCAGCAGGCGCAGCCGGCTGGCGGTCACCTCGCCGATGATGCGGATCGCCAGGCCCGGGCCGGGAAACGGCTGGCGCCAGATCATGGCCTCCGGCAGCCCTAAAGTCTTGCCCAGCTGGCGGACTTCATCCTTGAAAAGATAGCGCAGCGGCTCCACCAGCTTGAGCTTCATCTTCTTGGGAAGCCCGCCAACGTTGTGGTGGGATTTGATCACCGCCGAGGGCCCGCCGAAGGCCGACACCGATTCGATCACGTCGGGGTAGAGGGTGCCTTGGGCCAGGAATTCGGCGTCCGTGATCCTGAGCGCCTCGGCTTCGAAGACCGCCATGAAGACCCGTCCGATGATCTTCCGTTTTTTTTCCGGGTCGCTGACCCCCTTGAGGGCGTCGAGGAATTTCTTGCCGGCCGCAACGAAGCGGATGTTGATCTGAAGGTGCTCCTTGAAGAGCGCCTTGAGTTTTTCGGCCTCGTTGAGACGCAGCAGGCCGTTGTCGACGAAGATGCAGGTCAGCTGGCGGCCCACCGCACGGTGCAGCAGCAGGGCGGCTACCGAGGAATCGACGCCGCCGCTGAGTCCCAGGATGACCTTTTTGGGGCCCACTGTTTGCCGGATCTCGGAGATCGCGTCGGCGGCGAAGGATTTCATCGTCCAGGTGCGCCGGCAGCCGCAGACGTCGAAGAGAAAGGCCTTCAATATGTTTTTGCCGCGCGGGGTGTGCACCACCTCCGGGTGGAACTGGAGCCCGTAGAGACGGCGGGCCACGTCCTGGGCGGCGGCCACCGGGGTGTTGTCGGTGGTGGCGGTGACCGCGAAGCCGGGCGGCAGCTGCGCAATGGAATCGCCGTGGCTCATCCAGCAGGGGGTGGTGGGCCCCAGGGTGCGGAAGAGGGGCTTGGGGTCGGTGATGGTCAGGGTCGCCAGGCCATACTCCCGCTTGCCGGCCTTTTGGACGCTGCCACCGAGGGCGTCCACCATGAACTGCAGGCCGTAGCAGATCCCCAGGACCGGAATGCCCAGGTCGAATACGCCCGGATCCATTTTGGGGCTGTCGGGTTCGTAGATGCTGGAAGGCCCGCCGGAGAGGATGATCCCCTCGGGGGCCATCCGGCGCACGGTCTCGAGGTCGATGCCGGGCGGCTCGATGCGGCAGTAGACATGGGCCTCCCGCACCCGGCGGGCGATCAACTGGTTGTACTGGGAGCCGAAATCGATGATCAGGATCATGCGTATCCTTTGCCGGGACTGGGTCCTTTGCGATTGAAAAGCTTTATTTTTCAGGGATCTACCATGCTGCCGGGTGGCGGAACGGTTTGCTAAAACGGATCGAATATGGTAAATAGCGCCCGAATTGTCAATCCTTGATGGCGGCGTAAAAAGCTCAATTTCCGCGTTGCGCTGCATCTCGAGGTCGCTGCAGCGTACATAAGTAGGCCTCACTCCTCGAGATTTATGCGCCGTAACGTGAACTTTTTTTCACCACCATTTCAAATTTTGATTTTTTACCGGTCGATCAATCCTTAACCGCCAGATAAAATGCTAAAAACGCCTCACCGCTGCGCCATGCGGCTTAGCGCGGAATGCGTTATCGGGCAACGGTCACGCAATAGAGGGTCTGCAGGTGATTGTTCAGATTTATGAAATTCAGACCCCGGACGAAGCCGAGCAGATGATCACTCTCGGGGTGGACCATGTCGGCAGCGTGCTGGTCTCTCGTGAGGCCTGGCGCCAGCCCGCGATCCGGGATACCGTGCGGGCGGTTCAGGCGGCGGGCCGGGTCAGCAGTCTGATCCCCCTTTTCAGCGACTTTGACGGCCTGGCCCGGGCGTTGGACTATTACCGGCCGGATATCGTTCATTTCTGCGAGGCTCTCCCGCTGGGGGCCGCCCGCCGGGGGCGGCTGGCCGCCTTGGTCGCGGGTCAGCGGCGGGTTCGCGAGGCTTTTGGCGAAATTCGGATCATGCGCTCGATTCCCGTGCCCGCCAACGGGCGCGGCCGCAGTGCCGGCATCCTGGGGCTGGCTCAGGCCTTCGAGTCCGTTTCCGACTATTTCCTGACCGACACCCTGCTCGCCCCGGAGGCCGGCGGGGCCGGAGAAAAGGAGCCGGTCAAGGGCTTCGTGGGCATCACCGGGTGCACCTGCAGCTGGGAGATCGCCCGCCGCCTGGTGGCCGCCAGCGCCCGGCCGGTGATCCTGGCCGGCGGCCTTTCGCCGGAAAACGTCGCCGCGGGCATCCGCCGCGTGCGACCGGCCGGCGTGGACAGCTGCACCTTGACCAATACCGCGGGGGCCGACGGGCGGCCCGTGCGCTTTAGAAAAGACCGGCAGCGGGTGGGGCGTTTTGTCCGCCTGGCCCGCCAGACCGCCGCGGCGGTGGCGCAAGATGGGGTCTGACGGGCTGTCCGCGTCCTTGGGCCTTCGCCAGCGCTTCGCACCGGCGGGTTTAATCCCAGAGGAGAAACCAAAAGATGCTTGAAAGCGGCGATTTGAAAAAAGGCGTAAAAATCGAGATCGACGGCGATCCCTACGTCATCGTGCAGTTTGAGTTCGTCAAACCCGGCAAGGGCCAGGCGCTTTACAAGTGCCGGCTCAAAAACATGGTGACCGGGGCCCAATTCGACCGCACCTACCGCTCGGGTGAAAAGTTCAACGAGGCCAACCTCGAAGAGCACGAGATGGAGTATCTCTACAACGACGGCGAGAGCTACTGCTTCATGAACACCGCCACCTACACCCAGGAATTCCTGAACAAGGAGCAGGTGGGCGAGGCCGTCAACCTGCTCAAGGAAAACACCGTCTGCAGCATGCTCTTCTTCGATCGCAGGCCCATCGGCCTGACCCTGCCCAATTTCGTGGAGCTCAGGATCGAACACACCGACCCCTGGGTCAAGGGCGACACCGCCTCCGGGGATTCCAAGCCGGCCACCCTGGAAACCGGCCACGTGCTTCAGGTGCCGCCCTTTGTGGAGGAGGGCGAGGTAATCCGGATCGACACCCGCACCGGTCAGTACGTGGAACGCGTCAAGAACTGAGTTCCCTGCTTAAAGGCCAATATATGCCTGGGGTCGAGGGAACGCATCTCACGTATGCCCCAGCGATTTTGAAATGCAGAGCTACGCCGAAATTGGACCTTCAAGAACTGACCGCTTATCCAGCCAGGAAAGGGGTTTTTCGAAGACCACGGCCTTATCCCAACCGCTTGTTGCGCCCGCCGGTTTATGTCCCATCGTCCCGGGCCGAGCATCGCAGCAGCCGGCGATAAAGGCCCTGTGGCTGTCTGAGCGCAAGCGAGTTCCACAGGGCCCGCCGGCTGCGAGAAGCGCAGGGCAGCCCGCAGGGCCCCGGGGCGCGGGCGTTTTCCCGGCGGTTATTTTTCCCGCCGGCTTTTCAGCGCCGCATGCGCCGCCGCCAGGCGCGCCACAGGCACGCGGAAGGGCGAGCAGGAGACATAGGTCAGCCCCAGCTCGTGGCACAACGCGATGGATTGGGGCTCCCCGCCGTGCTCGCCGCAGATCCCGATCTCCAGCTCCGGTTTGACCCCGCGGCCCTTGGCGACCGCAATCCGCATCAGCTCCCCGACCCCCTCAGGGTCGATGGTGGCAAAGGGGTTGTTGGGCAGGATCTGGCGCTCCATGTACTCGATCAGGAAGCCGGACTCGGCATCGTCGCGGGAGACCCCGAAAACCGTCTGGGTCAGGTCGTTGGTCCCGAAGGAGAAGAACTCCGCGTACTGCGCCAGCTCATCGGCGGTCAGGGCCGCCCGCGGGACCTCGATCATGGTGCCGAACTTGTAGTCGATCTCCAGGCCCTCCTCGGCCATCACCTGGCGCGCCTCGGCCTCCAGCAGCTGCCGCTGGATTTTAAGCTCGTTGCGGTGGGCGGCAAGCGGGATCATCACCTCGGGGTGCACGCTGCCGCCTTCCTTGGCCACCCGGCAGGCGGCTTCGAAGATCGCCCGCACCTGCATGGTGTAGAGTTCGGGCACGTGGATCCCCAGGCGCACGCCGCGCAGGCCCAGCATGGGGTTTTGCTCCCGCAGGCTCTCCACCCGCTGCAGAATCCGCTCCTTTTTCTTGTACTGGTCCAGCAGCGTGTCCACCTCTTCCAGGTTGGCGGCGTGCTGCAGGCGGATCTTGAGGTCCGACAGTTCGTGCAGCAGCTCGAAGTGGTTGGGCAAAAATTCGTGCAGCGGCGGATCCAGCAGACGGATGATCACCGGCAGGCCGTCCATGGCCCGGAACAGGCCGATGAAATCCTCGCGCTGAAAGGGCAGGACGGCATCCAGGGCCTCCTGACGCTCGATGGGCAGGTCGGTCATGATCATCTTCTGGACGAAGGGCAGGCGCTCGGCCTCGAAGAACATGTGCTCCGAGCGGCACAGACCGATGCCCTCGGCACCGTACTCCCGGGCGCGCTGGGCGTCGCGGGGGTAATCGGCGTTGCACCAGACCCCGAGGGTGCGGAATTCATCCGCCCAGCCCAGCAGTTTCAACAGCCACGGGTCCTTGATGTCCGATATGGTGGTGGTCAGCTTGCCGTTGAAGACCTCGCCTAAAGTGCCGTCGATGGAAATCCACTCGCCCTCCTTGATGATGGTGTCCCGGAACTTGATCCGGCGCTTGTTCATGTCGATTTCCAGCTCGGCCACCCCCACCACGGCGGGCTTGCCGAACTGGCGGGCCACCAGGGCGGCGTGGCTGGTGCGGCCGCCGCGGCTGGTGAGAATGCCCTCGGCCGCCAGCATCCCGTGGACGTCGTCGGGCTTGGTTTCGGCGCGCACCATGATCACCTGCCGGCCCTCCTCCTTGGCCCAGACCTCGGCCACATCGGCATCCAGCGCCACCACCCCCACCGCGGCCCCCGGGGAGACGTTGAGGCCGGTGGCCAGCAGGTTGCCCATCTCTTTGGCGGCCTGGATGGCCTCCAGGCTGAACTGGGGGTGAAGGTAGAAATCCACCTGCTCGGCGCTGACCCGCAGGACGGCCTCCTCGCGGCTGATCAACCCCTCCTCGGCCATGTCCGCCGCAATGCGCACCGCCGCCTGGGCCGTTCGTTTGCCGTCGCGGGTCTGCAGCATCCAGAGCTTGCCCTTCTCGATGGTGAACTCCACATCCTGCATTTCGCGGTAATGGCCCTCCAGCAGCTGGGAGATTTTTTCGAACTCGTCGTAGGCCGCCGGCATCTCCTCTTTGAGCTGGGAGATGTCCTTGGTCATGCGGATGCCGGCCACCACGTCCTCGCCCTGGGCGTTGGTCAGGTAGTCGCCCTCGATGTGTTTTTCCCCGGTGGAGCCGTTGCGGGTCATGGCAACGCCGGTGGCGCTGTCATCGCCCATGTTGCCAAACACCATGCTGACGATGTTGACGGCGGTCCCCAGGTCGTGGGGGATGTTGGCGGCCTTGCGGTAGTCGATGGCGCGCTTGCCGTTCCAGCTCTTGAAAACCGCCTCGGTGGCCAGCTGCAGCTGCTCCAGGGGGTCTTCGGGGAAATTGCGGGCCGCGCGCCCCCGGAAAATGCGCTTGAACTCGGCGGTCACGTCCTGCCACTGGTCGGCGGAGAGCTCGGCGTCGGTCTGCACGCCGGCCCGGCGGCGGGTGGCGGTCAGATACTCCTCGAAGACCTCGTCGGGAAGTCCCATGACCACGCTGCCGAACATCTGAATCAGGCGCCGGTAAGCGTCGAAGACAAAGCGCGGGTCCCCGGTCAGGGCCACCATGCCCTCGGCCGTGGCGTCGTTGAGGCCGATGTTGAGCACGGTGTCCATCATGCCGGGCATCGAAAACTTGGCCCCGCTGCGGCAGGAGACCAGCAGGGGGTTGCGGCGGTCGCCGAATTTTTTAGCGGTGCGCGCTTCGATGGCCGCAAGCGCCGCCAGCTGCTGCTCCCACATGCCGTCGGGAAAGGCGCCGCCGGCCTCAAGGTAGGCGTTGCAGGCTTCGGTGGTAACGATGAAGCCCGGGGGCACCGGCACCCCGATGCGGGTCATTTCCGCCAGGTTGGCCCCCTTGCCGCCGAAAAGGCCGCGCACCGCGTCCCAACTGCCCCCCGCGTATTTCTCCGCTTCATCGACCTCATCGAAGAGATAGACCCATTTTTTGGACATCGCTGTAACCCCTTTCATTGACGGATTTTGGTTTGGCATCGGCCGGGTGGACACCCGGATTTCTCAGTCGCCCAATGGCTGGCCCCACTGTTCGACAAAAAGAATCTGGTCCAGCGGTTTGCGGTTCCTGCGGGACGGCGGCGCATCGGCCGCGTAGCCGATTGCCAGCAGGGCCGAGACCTTGATGCGGCGGGGGATCTTTAAGATGGCCTTGACCTGGCGCTCGTCGAACCAGCCGATCCAGCAAGAGCCCAACCCCAGCTCGGTCGCCTTGAGGACCATGTGCTCCATGGCGATGCCGAGGTCGATGCGGTAGTATTCGATGCCGGTGACCGTTGACCCGATCCGGTTGCTGATGATATCCAGCTGGGAGCAGCCCGCGATCACCAGCGGCGCCTGGGCCAGCCAGCGGTTGGGGACCACCGGGCGCATGGCCTGGCGGCAGAGGGCCTGGATCCGGCTGCGGTCCTGGACCGCCACGAAGCGCCAAGTCTGGCTGTTGCAAGCCGAGGGCGCCCAGCGGGCCGCCTGGCAGATCGCCAGGAGATCTTCGCGCGCCACCGGGCGCGGGTCAAAGGCCCTTACCGAACGGCGTTTTTCCAGGATGCGGTCAAAGGTTGTCATGGCGCTGATGGCGGCCATGGCCGCTGTTTTGTGATGGGATGCCGGGTTCCCGGCCCCTTAAGATGGACGGCCGCAGTTCCCGACGCCACTATAATGGATACGCAGAATTTTTCAAGCATTTGAAAACTTCGGGAAAAATAGGGGAGTACATCCACGCGCTGCTCAACTCCGGCCGCTTCCGGGGTCAGGTGGCCCACCACGGGGTGCTGCCGCCGGTGGCGGCCCAGTGGGATGCGACGGCGCATCCCTGGCCGGCGCCGCTTACCGCCGCGCTGAAGGCCGTGGGCATCGAGCGCCTCTACAGCCACCAGGCCCGGGCGCTGGACCTGGTGCGCGCCGGGCGGCACTGCGTGGTGGCAACCCCCACCGCCAGCGGCAAGTCCCTGGTCTACAACCTGCCGTTTTTGGAGCGGGTTTGCCGCAACCCCAATTCCCGGGCGCTCTACCTTTTCCCCTTGAAGGCCCTGGCCCAGGACCAGCTGCGGGCCTTTCGCCGGCTGACGGCCGCCCTGGGCGACGGCGGCCCCCGGGCCGCGATCTACGACGGGGACACCAGTGCCTGGCAGCGCAGCAAGATCCGGCGCGACCCGCCCCACGCGATCTTCACCAACCCCGAGATGCTGCATCTGGGGATTCTTCCCCACCACGGCCGCTGGGCCGATTTTTTGGCCGGCCTGGAGATCCTGGTGATCGACGAGCTTCACACCCACCGCGGGATCGCCGGCGCCCACATGGGCCAGCTGCTGCGGCGTTTGGGGCGGGTGTGCGCCCATTACGGGGCGGCGCCGACCGTCGTCCTCAGCTCGGCCACGGTGGGCAACCCGGGGGCCCTGGCGCGGCAGCTGACCGGCCTGGAGGTTCACACCGTCGGCCGCAGCGGCGCCCCCCGGGGGCCCCGCCACCTGGTGCTGATCGATCCGCTGGAGAGCCCGGCGCGGGCGGCCATCGCGCTGCTCAAGGCCGCCCTCCACCGGGGCTTGCGCACCATCGTCTACACCCAGTCGCGCCGGCTGGCCGAACTGATCGCCATCTGGGCCGCCCAGCAGGCCGGCGGCTTCGCCGGCAAGATCAGCGCCTATCGCGCCGGGCTGCTGCCCGAAGAGCGCCGCGAGATCGAACGCCGGCTTGCCGCCGGGGACCTGCTGGGGGTGATCGCCACCAGCGCCCTGGAGCTGGGGATCGACATCGGGGACCTGGACCTCTGCCTGCTGGTGGGCTATCCCGGCTCGATCGTCGCCACCTGGCAGCGGGGCGGCCGCGTCGGCCGCAGCGGGCAGCCCTCGGCCCTGGTCCTGATCGCCGCCGAAGACGCCCTCGACCAGTACTTCCTGCGCAACCCGGCCGAACTGCTCAACCGGCCGCCGGAAGCCGCGGTGGTCAACCCGTTCAACCCTGGGGTGCTCGCCCGTCATCTGGTCTGCGCCGCGGCCGAGCTGCCCCTGCAGGTCGGCGAACCCTATCTGCAGGTGCCCGGCGCAGCCGAAGCGCTGGACGAGCTGGAACAAAGCGGGGTCCTGTTGCGCAGCGCGGCGGGAGATGTTCTGTTTGCCGCCCGGCGGGCGCCCCACCGGAAGGTGGATCTGCGGGGCGGTGGCGCGCGCTATACCATCGTCCACGCCGAAAGCGGCCAGATCCTGGGGGAGATCGACGCCTACCGCGCGTTTCGCGAAACCCATCCCGGGGCGATCTATCTGCACGGCGGTCGGAGCTTCCGGGTGGAGGCTTTGGATATCGCCGGTCGCACGGTTACCGCTGCCCCCCTGCGGGTGGACTACTACACCCGGGTGCGCGCCAACAAGGAGACCTGGATTCTCTCGGTGGCCGAGGCCGGGGCGGTGTGGGGGCTGGGGGCCTTCACCGGCCGGCTGCGGATCACCGAGCAGGTCACGGGCTACGAGAAGATCCGCATCCGCGGCCAGGAGAAGCTCGCCGTCCTGGCGCTGGACCTGCCGCCCCAGGTCTTTGAGACCGAGGGCGTCTGGTTTGCGGTTCCCCGGGAGATCCAGCGTGCGGCCGAGGCCGACCAGCGCCATTTCATGGGGGCCCTGCACGCTCTGGAGCACGCCGCCATCGGGGTTGCACCGCTGATCGTGATGGCCGACCGCAGCGACCTGGGCGGGCTTGCAACCCCCTTTCACCCCCAGGTGGGCGGGCCCGCGGTGTTCATCTACGACGCCGTTCCGGGCGGGGCCGGGCTGAGCCGGGAGGCCTTCCACCAGGCGGAAGCCTTGCTGGCGGCAGCCCGGCAGGCGGTTGCCGCCTGTCCGTGCGATCACGGTTGCCCTTCCTGCGTGCACTCCCCCAAGTGCGGCTCCGGCAACCGGCCCATCGACAAGGCCGGCGCGCTCTTTCTGCTCTCCCGGCTGCGCGCTGCGGCGCCGCTGCGGCCGGCGCCGGCCGCGGCGCTGGCGAAACCCTTGGCGGCGCCCCCAGTCCGCAGCCGCTCGGCCGGCAGCGTCCTGCGCTACGGCGTGTTCGACCTTGAAACCCGGCGCTCGGCTGAGGAAGTCGGCGGCTGGCACCGCGCCGATCGCATGGGACTCAGCTGTGCGGTGGTCTACGACGCGGGCCAACAGGCGTATCTGGAATTCCTGGAGGACCAGGTGGACGAGCTGCTG
>JAJDNY010000039.1 GCA_022340425.1 Desulfobacteraceae bacterium
CACTTCCCGGCTTTCCCCCACGGCCAGGACCCCCAAGTCAGCGGGCGAATTGAGCTGCACCCAGGCGGGTGCCGGGGCGCCATCGGGGGTCACCAGCGAAAGCATCAGATTGCTGATACCCGCCGTGCCCTTGTTGACCAAGACGAGGCTTTCCGTGGCGCTGGACCCCAAAGCAACCCCGGTTTCCAGGTGGTGCGGATTGACGCTGAGAAATGGCGCGGCCTCGGAAAAGTGGGTGGTTATGGCCACCCGGGCCCAGGTGATCGGCCCTGTCTCGCCATCGCTTTGAACCCTCAGCACCAGGGTTTCGGTTTGGGCTGCGGTATTGTCGGCCCAGACCGAAAAGGTTAAATTGATGGTTTGGTGGGGGCCTAAGACCGCGACCGGCGCTTCGGGAGCCAGATGGACCCCCTGGGGCAGGACCCCTTCGGGCTGGTCGATTGCGGCCCAGACCAGCTGCAGGTTGCGGATTTCCCTGCCATCGCCGGCCGTCGCCTCCAGGGTGATGCGCTGGGGGTAGTTTTTGGGAAGGTTGAGGGTGGCGGCCGTGGGACTCACCGCGAGCCTGCTGATCACGAAGTGCCCCTGCAGCGGTCGGTCGGTCACGTCCGGGTGAACGGCCCCCACAGCGTAGGTGCCGCCTTCGCCTGCCAGGGGTGTAAAGCCATGTGCAAAGGTGCCGTCGGCGGCGGTGAAAACCGCAACGCTGCGCTCAAAGCCGTTCAATGTGATGATCAGATTGAGCGGCACATGCGGCATGGGCTGGCCGCTGTCACGCGCCAGGGCGCGGCCGTTGATCACAACCGTCTGATCGCCGGTGGAAATTTGGGGTGCAATGCCGGTCACCTCGCCGAGATAGGCCGTATCGACCAGCGTCACCCCGTAGCGGGTGCCCGGACCGGCCATGACCACTTCGTCGTCCCGGCCCAGGTGGTGGTAGACGCAGTCAATCTCCAGCCGAACCACCCCGGCATCCGGGGCATTTGCCGGCACGGGCAGCGCCACCGGCTCCGAGGTGAAGGTTTCACCCGCCCCCATGCGAGCCACGCTGACGCCGTTGGCGAGGGTGACCACCCCGGCGCCCAGGGCTTGTTTGAAGGCTGCAACACTCAACACGTTATCGTCGGCGTCGAGAAGATAAAAGGTAATCTCGTCCGAGGCCGCCTTACCGGTGCTGCGAGCCGTCACGATTTCGATCGCGTAATCCCCGGTGTTGGTGAGGGCAAACCGCACCTCTCCCGTCCCGCCCCGGGTAAACGCATCGGTTAGGACCTGCAAGACCAGCACGCCGTCGTCCACCGGGATTTCCGATGTGCGCGCTATCCGCACGGTTTCTCCCGCGTGGGGGGTGATTTCGAGGGTGGTCAAGAGGTCTTCGCTGTCGCGCAATTCCCCGTAGCCACCCACCGTGACCGGCACGTGAACGACCGCCCCGGCAGCCACCGCAAACGTTTCCGAAAGATGCTCGCGCCCGGCCAATATCGTTTTCAGCCGAACGTTGGCCACCGCCTCCGCCGAGCGGTTTTCCACCGCATAGACCAGACGGTTCATCACCCCGCGCTGCAAGCGGGCCGCCGCCCCCAGACTGGTTTCCAGCAGCGGCAGGTTCACCGTGCGGCCCAGGCTCCGAGCATTGTTGGCATCCACCGCCACCAGTGTGTAGGCGCGCGCATCGCCGCTCCAGCCCGTGTCGGTGAAGGCGGCCCCGGTGAGAAGCGCCGGGTTCAGCCGAATGCCGTCATCCGGCGCCCCGAGAAAGAGGTCGAATCCGACCGCACCACCCCCCGGATGGGTCCATGAGACCACCGGCGCCGCGTTGTCGGTTTGCACCACGTCAAGCGTCGCCACCGGCAGCAGGCCCGCGTTCAGATAGGCCGAATTGGACGGCGCCGATTCGTTGCCGGCCGCATCCACGGCGGTGGCGACGTAACTGTGCGCGGTGGGCGACGGCCTGGAATCCACGGCCGCCGGCTGGGTGATGCCGGTGATGACAGGACTCAGATCCGCAACCGTGGTGATGGCGGCGAGATCGCTGCGGTAAAGGCGGTAGGTCAGCGGCTCGGTTCCAGCCGGTGCCTGCCAGGCCGCCCGCACGCCCTGGGCTGTCAGCTCCAAGGCGAGATCCCAAGGCGCCTCGGGAGGCGTGGCGTCGGCCAAGGCTTCAACAGACGGGGCGCTCATGGCGCTTTCGGCCGTCTCCCCGTTTACCTGCCGAACGCTGGCGATGGCGTAGCGAAAAAGCCCTTCTTGGCCGGGGTCATCGACCCATTCGAGGACCTCGTCGCATCGCAGGCAAGCCGCCAGGGCGTTCTCCCCGGGCGCCTGGCGGTAAATCTGATAACCGGCGGCGCCTTCAACGGCCTGCCAGTTCAGTCGGATGCGGCCGCCTGGAAGCGCTGTGGCGACAACCCCCTCCGGCGGGGACAGGGGCGGCAGTCCACCCTGGTAGATCTGAAAACGGTTTTGACACAAGATGCGATCACTGAGGTTTTCCAAACCATCGCGCCCCTGGTAGGTGACAACAAGGGTTTCGGGCGCCTCTATGCCCGCATCGGCGGGCAGTGCCACACGCGCCTGCCAACACTGGCGCTCGCCGGGCCGAGGGGCGATCTCGCTCGGGGCGGTTACCGATAGGAGTGGACGCCCCTCCCCTGAAAGCCGGCATTCTATCAGCGGCAAAGTGCCGGCCTCGAGCGCCTCGTTCAGCCCGATGTCAAGGCTGATTATAACCGGATTGTCCGGGTCGTTTTTAATCGGCTCGGGTGGCGCCAGCGACAGCCGGATGACGTCCGGGCCGTCGGTATCGATGGCGATGCTGGCCCCATCGTCGATCTCGGTGCCGCGGTTGCCGGCCCGGTCGCGGGCCGAAAAGACGGCATAGGCGGTTGCCGTGGGCGTACTTTCAAAGATGGTAAAAACTCCGGTGTAGCGGGTTTCATCCGCCTGGGTGAGATCCACCGCCACGGGCAGCCCCCCCTCGGGAGTGATGCTCAAAAAAGGTGCGGCCTGCAGCGCCTCGCTGACGGTCAGATCCACCAGGACCCTTCCAGGCGCCATGGCGCCGCTGACCGAATCCACCTTGCCCTGGGGGGCGTAATGGATGGCAAGCGCCCGGGGGGGTGTCCCGTCGGAGACAGCCACGGCTTCATTTGAAGGCGCGCCTTGGTTCAGGGCCGCATCCACCGCGACCACCCGGTAGTACCAGGTGCCGTCTTGGGGCGGCAGGTCATCGAAGATCGTGGCCGTGATGGGTTGGGCCGTGACCTTTTCGGCTGCCGCAACCGCGGCAAAAGTCCCTGCGCTGCGGTATACGACGAAACCGGCCGCCGCTTCCTGGGGCGGCATCTGCCAGGCCAGACGCACTTCGCCGCCGGCCCTGGCCTGGGCACTGAGGCCCAGCGGGCTCCGGGGCAAGGTGGTGTCCAGGGTGACGCGCACCTCGGGACTGGCCGGACCGATCCCCGCTCGGTTTTCGGCCGCTGCCCAAAGTCGGTTCTCGCCTTCGACCAGGGTCGCTCGGATATTGAAGTGGCCCTGGACATCCACGGCTATCGGAGACCCGTGCGGGACGCCGTTGAGATAGAGGCGGACTGCGGCGCCCTTTTCGGCGCGGCCCGAAACCGTCATAGCCGGCTGGGAGGTGACAGCCCCGCCGAGGGGTTGGGTGATGCGCGGGGCTTCCGGCGGTGCCATGACGATTTGGATGGGGAATTCCAGGGTTGTCGAGTTGCCCAAGGTGTCATGGGCGGTGACGCTCAATGTGTGGCTGCCGTCCTCGATGGGGGCGATGTCGAGAAACCCACTGTAAGGCGCGTTGTATGCCGTAGCGAACACAGCACCATCTATAGAAAACGTTACCCGGCTGACGCCCGCCGGATCGGTGGCCGCCACGGTGATGATGGCCGATCTTTCAAACTGGTGACCGGCTGCCAGCAGAGTTTCGCCCACTCGCAAGCTGCTGATTTGCGGACCCTCCGCGTCCGCCAGCGGGGTGGCGCTGACGGGCACCACCGACAGGCGCTCCCCTCCGGTGAGATTCACCGTGGTGACGGCGAACCAGTACGGGGTGTGGTCGGTAAGACCCGCCACCCGGGCCGATGTGGCGCCGGTGGCGAATACCGGGCGCATACCGGCAACGGTGGCAAACGCGCTCTGACTGACGTAAACCCGGTAATGTTTGACGTAGGCGGCCGGCTGCACCGCCTGCCAAATCAGGTCGACACAACCGCTGTGGGCATCCGCCGAAAGGCCGGGCGGGTTCTCCAGCAGGGTGATGCCGGTGAGCGAGGCGCCGGCGCTTTGGTTGCCGTCGTGGTCGACGGCGCAGATCCTGAAGGGATAGGCCGTCGCCGGGCTGAGGCCGCCTATTTCAGAGGCGGTTTGTTCTGCAGAAAGCGCCTCCCCCTCTGCCGCAGCGTTAAAAAAGACACGGTAGGCGGCCAGATCGCCGGCGCTGTCGGCCGACGGCTGCCAGGTGAAGCGCAAGCGGTCATCGTGTGCGTTGACCGCAAGTCCAGCGACCTCTTCCGGGGCCAGGACATCGCTGGGAGCGGCCGAAACCGGTGAAACCACGCTCAGTGCGTTTCCCAGCCGATCGACAGCCACCACGGCAAACCAGTAAACCGCACCCTTAACAAGGCCCTCCGCCCGCCAGGTGAACTGGCCGGCAGCCGCCGTGGCCCGCGCGCTCAATCCGCTGACGTCCACAAAGGGCTGTGTTTCATGGTAAAGCCTGTAGGCGGCAACATCGCCGTGAGCGGCCTCGTCATAACCCACCCAGGAAAGTCCCACCGTCGTACCGTTTCCCCGGCCGTCGGCAGTCAGAGCACTCACCGCCGGCGGCGGAAGATCATCGAACACGATCTCGACGGCAGCGCCCTGGCTGTGGTTGCCGGCCCGGTCCCGGGCCAGAAAGGTCAGCCGGTTGGGACCGCTGACAAGATTCGCGGTGCACTCCCAGGTGGTTTCGGGGCTGTGCCCCACCACCTCGGCTCCGTTCAGCAGAATAGCCGCATAAGCCTCCTTGGAACCGCCGATGACTTGGGTGATGGTGGGGGTGGGGGATGCGACCGGGTCGACCGCGGGGGCCGGCGGCGGGGTGGCGTCCACGGCGAAGTGGGACTGAACGGCCGCAGCCCGGTTGCCGAGCGCGTCTTGCAGTTGGAGTGTGATGGTGTATGACGACTCGGCCATTTCATTTTGGGGGACAAAGGAAAGCTGGTTGCCTGCAGCCGTCCAGTCGCCGGGTACCGGCGCCTGATCGACGTCATGGAGGGCAAGCAGGGAGCCCGCCGGATCGAGGCCGCTGGTGGCCTCCTCAAATTCCACCGCTATGGCGGCCGGCGCCAGCTTCAAAAAGCTGCCGTCCGCCGGCAGCAACGATCTGACTGCCGGCGCCGCCGAATCCACCAGCAGATCGACCCACACGGAAGCGCTGCGGTTGCCGGCACCATCCTGAAGCCACACCTCAAGCGCACTCTCCCCTTCGGGCAGATAAAGGACGGTCGACCAATCACCGGTCCCCATGGCAACCCGCAGCCGGTTGTTGACCCAGACGCTGGTAAGGTCCTCGCGGGTGCCCGTCAGGGTGATGCTGCCGCTCTTGGCGCGGTTGGTCACCGGCCGAACCTGGATCACGCCGCTGGCGACACCGCCGCCGGTGATGGTCAAGCCGCCCGGCGCCTCCCCGTCCACCGTGAAGACCAAGGCGTGGTCCCGGGCGTTGCCGGCCGTGTCCACGGCGGTAAACGCCACACAGTAGCGTCCGTCTGCAAGCGGTATGTCTGCCGGAATAAAGGCAAAGCGGTTTTCGACTTCCGTGAGCGTACCATCAACCCTCCCGCCGCCGTCATCGGTGACCACCACACTGGCGGACACCGCCGCGGTGTCCACGCTGCCCCCATAGCGGTCCAGCAGGGTGAAGCTGATCCGCTCCACCTGTGCTCGGCTGGCGCCGTCGGCCGGATCGGCATGGCTCAATTCAGGCGGCGTGGTGTCCAGCACCTGGGGCAGCGGCTGCCAGAGGGTATTGTTTTCATCGCTTTCCTCGGCCACCTGCCCGGTGCTGTCGGCGCTCACCGCCAGAACGTGGTCGCCCACCATGGCCGTCCAATTGCGGCTGACCGTGACCGCCCCGCCGGCCTGCAGGACCTCCGTGATCCTGATTTTGCCGATCGATTCATCATCGATGCTGAAGTCCACCCAAAAGGGGTCCACCACCGGCCCGCTAACGCTGTTTTGGACCTCGGCCGCGATGGTGGTTTGCTGACCGGCTTCGATTCCGCTGGCCGGCTGCAAAACGACCCCGCTCACCGTGAGATCGGGCGGGCTGCCCAGGGTGGTAAAGCGCCAGATGGGGCCTGGTGTTTCCAGGCCGGCATCGTCCCGGGCAACGACCCGCCAGAAGTAATGGGTGCCTTCGGCCAAATCCGTGCGCGAAAATTCAGCGTTCTCAATCCCGGATGCCAGCAGGGACAGCGCGTCCACGCCCTCCCCCATGTAGATGTCGTAGGCCACCGCATCCCAGGGGTTCGGGTCTCCCCCGCTCCAGGACAAGGCCACTGCCAGCGGGGCCCCCTCGGCCCTGACCGGCAGCCGCACCGCACCGTTTTGCGGGAAAGGGTTTTGCGGCACAAACGGGGGGCTGTTGGCGGGCGGCTGATCGATGCAGTCGGCTTGGGCGGTCAACCAGGGAGCGGCCGTCACATGCCCGGATACGGCGTCACCGGCTTGACCGGGCCCCGCGTCGTCGCCCCACCAGTTGTTTTCGGCATGCACCTCGCCGCTGCCGGTATTGTGGATGCCGCTGGTCTGATTTCTGAGGAAGTTGTTGCGCTGTATCGCGGTTGTGGCGCCGCCGGCCAGGTAGACGCCGTAGGGGTTGTCCTTGAAGTTGTTGCAGGTGATGACGGCGTTGTCGGAGCCTTTGCCGTAAAGGTAGAGGCCCGCATGGCGGCTGTTACGGATGGTGTTGAACTGGATGGCAGGGGAAGCCGCGTAGCAATAGATGTTGGCGTTGTATGAAGCGCCGCCGTACTCCACCACACAGTGCTCCAGGACGCTCAAGGCATCGTCGGCGGCGTCGCCGAAATAAATCCCCTTCCAGTCTCCCGGTGCCGGCGCGGCGGTGTCCGAGGTGAACACAATCGGCGCGGCCGCAGAGCCCTGGGCCAACAGCGCCGCCTTGTAACTGCTTGATCCAATGAACAGGCCGGTGCCGGACGCAAATCGCATCTCAGTCCCCGATTCAACGATCAGCCTCACGGTCTCCGAGGCCGTCCCCCGCACCGTCACATCCCCGCTGACAACGTAATATAGGGGCTGTTTGGCCCAGACGCCGCTGGCCGTGACGTTCCCGCCCCTGATCTGGAAGTCGTGCCGGCCGTTTCCCGAACCGCTGTTGCCGGAGGTGAGGCGCACGCTGTCGGGGTAGAGATTCAGCCCGCTGCCGCCGTTGTCCACGAGCACGTTATTCGTTATCTGGGCGCGGGAGCCGCTGTCGCCGTAAATGCCGTCCAGAGCGTTGCCGCTAATTGCGCTGCCTTCAAGGGTGGGCGTGGAATAGTAAAGTCGGATGCCGTGGCCGGCGCTGAACTGAACGAGGCTATGGCGGATGGTGGGCGCCGCGTGGTAGCAGTAAACAGCGCTGTTGTATGTAGCGCCGCCATATTCGATCACGCAGTTTTCCAGCACCGACGATTCGTCATCGGTGGCATCGTAAAAGCAGAGGGCCTTCCAATCCCCGGGAGCCGGGGCGACGGCGTTCGAGGTGAAGACAATCGGTTCCGTTTCGGTGCCCCGGGCGTCCAGGGCACCCTTGTAGGTGCTGTAGCCGACGGTCAGGCCGGTCCCCGGC
>JAJDNY010000040.1 GCA_022340425.1 Desulfobacteraceae bacterium
CGGCGGCCGTTTGAGGGTCAAAGCGCAGCGCCAGGGCGGCGGCCAGCATGTCCCGGGAAAGAACCTGGTTGCGACCGGCCAGAACCGCCAGGGCGGCCAGGGCCCGGTCGGCATTTGCGATCCCGAGGGCCGTGAAATCCAGCGGCAAAACCCGGGCCCGGGTGGCGGGGATTTCCAGGTCGGCCGCGGCGACAAGCAGGGCGTTTGAATCCAGTCGCCCGAAAACCGCCTGGCGGCGGGCCACCCCCTCGGCCGCGAGCGCAACCACCAGGCTGGGGGCGTCGATGCCGGTGAAGTCGATTTCCTGGGGAGAGAGAATCACCTCGCTGACCGACGGCCCGCTCATGACGGTGATGCCGTGGTCGTCTTTTTGGGTGACATTCAGGCCGGCGGTCATGCCGGCCAGGCAGAGGACCGTGCCGGCGGTGCGGATGCGCTGTCCGGCGGCGCCGAGAAGCAGCACTTCGTGGCGCCCGGCGCGGGGAGGGGTGAAGCGCACCGGGATTTCAACGGGGGCCGGCGCGGCAGGAAGATCGGCGGCCAGCGCGCGATAGTGCGCGCCGTATTCCGGCCGTTGATTTTCGGCCACCGGCCCCCGCAGCGGGGGGTATTGGGCGAGGGAATCACGGATCAGCTTGGGCGTGAGTTTGTTGCCACGCAGGTAGCGCCCCGGGCAGACGCCCCAGAGTTCCACCGCGCTGAAGCCTTTGAAGCGGAGGGCTTCCTCCAGCAGAAGGGGCAGGTCCTTTTGGTAGGCCGAGGCCCGCGTGACGAAGGCCGCCCCGGCCGCGGCCAGGACCCGGCCGACATCCAAGGGGCGCTCCAGACGGTTTAAGAACCCGGACCCCACCCGGGCGTCGGCCGGGGTGGTGGCGGAGGCCTGGCCGCCGGTCATCCCGAAATTGAAGTTGTTCAGGACCAGCAGGGTCAGGTCCAGATTGCGCCGGCAGGCGGCCAGCAGGTGCGCGCCGCCGATGCCCAAACCGCCGTCGCCCATGGTGACCACGACCTGCAGCTCCGGGCGGGCCAGTTTGATGCCGGCGGCATAGGTCAGCGCGCGGCCGTGCAGACCGTGCAGGGCGTGGGTGTTGAAAAAGGTGTCGAAAAGGCCCGAGCAGCCGATATCGCTGACGATGGCGATCTGGTGGCCCGCAAGCCCCATGTGCTGAAAGGCCCGATCCAGCCCGCGCAGAACCGTGTCATGGGCGCATCCCGGACAAAAAGCCGGCGGGCGGCTCGTGTTGAGCAGGCTAGTCATGGACCGCCGCCTGGATCTGTCCGGGGGTAATCAGCTGGCCGTTCATCTGGCCGCAGAAGGCCACCCGCTTGCCTGGCAATACCCGCCGGATTTCCCGCACGTACTGCCCCTGGTTCATTTCCACCACCACCACCCGCCCCACGCTGCGGGCGTGGCGGCGGATGAGCGCGGACGGCACCGGCCAGAGGGTTTTCAGGATCAGCAGGGAAGCCGGCCGACCCTCGGCTCTCAACTGCGCCAGCGCCGCCTTGGCCGCCCGGGCGGTGACGCCGTAGGTCACGATGAGGGTCTCGGCAGCCGGTGCGACCGTGGCCTCGGCGAAGCTGAAACGGTCCACGGCCGCCTGGAGCTTGCGCGCCAGGCGGCCGTTCATGCGGGCGATCTCATCCGGGTCGACGGTGATGTAGCCGTTGACGCCGTGGGTGGAGGAGGTCTGGCGGACCAGGGTCGGGCCGCCAATGGGCAGGAAGCCGGGGACATCCCGGCCGGGTGCGGTGTCGAAGGGCAGAAAGGGCCGATCCGCTGCGGGCCGCGGGCGCTCCGCGAGCTCCGGCCGCGGCAAGCGCCCCAAATCGACATTTTCCCTGGTCTCGGCGATTTCCTTGTTAGCGGCGAGAAAAACCGGGCAGCGGTATGTTTCCGCCAAGTTGAAGGCCGCGACCGTCAGGGTGAAACAGTCTCTGACGTCCGCCGGAGCCAGAACGACCAGCGGCAGGCCCCCCGAATTGCCCCAGCGCATGAATTGAATGTCTCCGTCGGCGCCCCGGGTCGGGGACCCGGTGGAGGGCCCCAAACGCTGGACATTCACGATCACCAGGGGGATCTCGGCACCGATGGCGAAGGATATGTTTTCGGAAATCAGGCTGATGCCCGGCCCCGAGGTGGCGGTCATGGCCTTCAGCCCGGCCATGGCGGCCCCCAGGCAGTAGCCCGCGGCGGCGATTTCATCTTCGGCCTGCAGCACGGTCCCGCCGGCGGGGGGCAAAAGGGCCAGCATGCGGCTGAAGATCCCGGTGGCCGGGGTGATGGGGTAGCCGGCAAAAAAGCGGCAGCCGGCCGCCAGCGCGGCCTGCGCCGTGACCTCGTTTCCGTCGTAAAGCCCCTGCCCCACGGTCACACTCCCCAAGACGACAGTTCCGTAAAAGGCCCAATTTCCGCGTTGCGCTGCATCTCGAAGTCGCTGCGGCGTAAAGGTGTACGCCTCACGCCGCTGAGATTTGCGCGCCTTGAAATTGGCGCTTTCTAAGAAACTGTCTGGTTTTGACTCTTTACTGCCCCAACAAAGACGGGTTAAAAGACTCGCCCACCGGGCACGCTCTTCAGGCTGAGGGATCCCCCCGCGCCGGGTGGACGGTCCCGGAAACCCAACCGCCCCTAATGCTTACTTCTTCAGGGCAAATCGATTATATGTCAAGCGCTGTCTTGGGCGGGGAGCCGTCGCCGCAGGCTTTGACCCCTTCCCAGGAGCGGGGATGCCAAGGTACGCGCAGCCGGTGCTCAGGCGCCCTTGCGATAGACGCTGGGCTGCAGGTAGTGGAGATTGTGACGCAGGTTGCTGAGGCTTTCGGCCCCGCCGATGATGAAATGGCCCTGGGGTTTCAGACTTCGCGAGAGCCTGTCGACCACAGCTTCCTTCACCGGGCCGTCGAAATAGATCATGACGTTGCGGCAGAAAATCAGATCGAACTCACCCGGCGGGGACGCATCGGTCAGCAGATTGAAGCGTCGGAAGGTCACCATTTGCCGGACATCGTCCTTCAGGCGGAGATACCCCTCCCAGCGCCCCCGCCCCTTCTGGAAATACTTCCTGAGGGTCGCGGCTGGTATCCGCCGGGTTTTTTCCAGGGGATAGACCCCGGCCTCACCGATTCTGAGCACCGCGGTGGAAATGTCGGTGGCCAAAATGGCGGGCCGCAGACCTTTTTCCAGACAGTGAATGGCAACCGAGTAAGGCTCCTCGCCGCTGGAGCAGGCCGCGCACCAGATACGGCGATGGCCGGCATCGAGCAGGGCGAAATGGTGGTCTTCGCGAAAGAAGTAGGTGTGATTGGTGGAAATCGCGTCGATGAAGCGGATGCGCTCGGCGTCGTCGCTTGCGACGACCCGCAGGTAATCCTCAACCCGGGCGATGCCGGTTTTTCTCAGCCGCTTGGAGAGCCGCGCCTGGAGCAGCTGTCGTTTGCCTTCGTGCAGATCGATCCCGCACTCGCGGTAGACCAGCTGGCGAAAGGACGCAAATTGTCGCGCGGTCAGTTCCATGGCGGGTTTGGCGCCTCGCTTCAGGCGATCATGTTGAGGGCCGTCTGCGCCACGTCGGCGATATCTACAACGCGCTCCACTGCACCGGCCTTGATGGCCTCACGCGGCATCCCGAAGACCACGCAGCTCTTCTCGTCCTGGGCGATGGTGCGCGCACCGGCCTGCTTCATCCGCAACAGCCCATCAGCCCCGTCGGCACCCATGCCGGTCAGAATGATCCCCAGGGCGTTGGCGCCAGCGTAATCGCCCACCGATTTGAAAAGCACATCCACCGACGGCCGCTGGTGATGGACCAGGGGCCCCTGCTTGACCTGCACGTAGTAGCGCGCCCCGCTGCGCTTCAGGAGCATGTGATAGTTGCCGGGGGCGATCAGCACCTGGCCGTTGACCACCGAATCCCCATCCTGGGCCTCCTTGACGCGCACGTCGCAGAGGGAATCCAGCCGCTGCGCGAACGAGGTCGTAAATTGCGCCGGCATGTGCTGCACCACCAGGATGCCCGGGCTGTTGGGCGGAAAACAGGTCAGCACCCGCCGCAGGGCCTCGGTCCCCCCGGTGGAGGCGCCGATGGCGATGATCTTGTTGGTGGTGGCGGCCAGGGCCCGGGCGCCGAAGGCGGCCTTGGGCAACGGCGTCTCGGGCGGGCTGTCGGCCTTGCGGGCGGCCACCCGGACCCGCGCCACAGCCCGGATCTTGTCGGCCAGCTGCAGGCACATATCACCCACCGAGTAGGACGCCGAGGGCTTGGCGATCACCTCCAGCGCCCCGCAGGCGAGGGCCTCCAGGGCAAGCTTGCTGTTGCGCTGGGTCAGGGAGCTGACGACGATCACCGGCAGCGGATAGTAGCGCATCAGCTTTTTCAGAAACGTGATCCCGTCCATACGGGGCATTTCCACATCCAGGGTCACCACGTCCGGTTTGAGCTGGAGAATTTTGTCCCGCGCCACATACGGGTCCGGGGCGGTGCCGACCACCTCGATGCCCGGTTCGCGCGACAACTCATCCAGAAACACCTTGCGCACCAACGCGGAGTCGTCGACCACCAGAACGCGAATTTTTTTTTCCATCAGGTCTGCTGTTTCCCGTTGAGGGTTCACCCGCCCGGAAAATACCCCCCCGCCGAGGATCGCGGCCGGGGGCCGATCCTCCCCGCAAGGGTGCCGATTTTCAATTGGTTTGCAAAATCGCCAGGGCAAGACGGCCCTGGATGGTATCCACCAGGAGGAAATGAGCCTTCCCGCCGGATTCGTCCAGGGCCTGTGCGACCGCCTCGGCGGACACCCGCTCGGGAATTCCCAGATCGTAGACATGATCGGGGTTGTAGGTGCTGAAGGTGTTGCCGGCCACCATGTTGAGGATCTCCTTGATCATGGCGCTCAGATGGCGCTCCTCGATTTGTTCCCGCTCCAGGCTCAGGAAGCTCTCGGTCATGGCGTAGAGCAGCGCCTCCGGGATCAGGATGAAAAACCGACCGCCGAAGGGCCCGCTGAAATCAACCCGCCCCCCGACAACCCGGTCTTTGAGGGAGCCGAAATACGCGGTCGGTGTCTCCTCCGCCCCAACTTCAGTGGACATGAAAAACATGGTCTCCAGCACGTATCCGGTGGCAGCCGACATGGCCGCTTTAATGCCGTCTTTCATCTTGCATTTTCCTTTGCCTCGGCGGCGGTCGAAGCGTTGGGAGGTGGTCGGGGGCGCAGCCGGGGACCGGGATCGCCTACACCGCCTGCAGCAGCTGCTCGACCTGCCCCAGACTGGCGCCGAAGTCGGCGATGATTTCCTGGAGATCGATGTCCCGGATGTTCATTTGCGCCAGCACCCCGTCGTAAAAACGGTACGCCAGCCCGTCCACACCCCCGCCGATTCCGATCATCATGCAGACCGTATCGGCCAGATAGACGATGGCGGTGGCCTGGTCCGCTCGCGCCGAGGGCTCGGCCAGGTGGTGGTTGGCGATGATGCTGACCAGCCGGTCGCTGAACTGCCACTTACGCGCCACCAGCCCGCTCAGTTCGGCGTGGTCCACCCCGATCACCATTTTCTCGGCTTCCCGGAAGCTGTAGCCGCTGTCCACCACGAGGTGGTTGATTTGCTGGATCGACCCGGCGACGAAGCGGTCCAGAATCACCTTGCCGATGTCTTTCAGCAGGGCCGCGGTAAAGACCAGGTGCTTGCAGGCGCCGTTGGTCTTGCCGGCCAGGGCCTTGGCGATCAGGGCCGATGCGACGGCCTGCCGCCAGAGCTCGCCTTCATGCAGCCCGTAGCCCATCTGGGGACGGGTAAGGTTGGCGGCGCTGCTTTTGAGCAGCACGATATCCACGATCTTGTCCAGCCCCAGCAGGTTGATGGCGTCGTGAACCGAATCCACCCGCCGCGGCAATCCGAAATAGGCCGCATTGCAGGTCTTCAATACTGTCGTGGTGAGGGACGGGTCGAACAACACCAGCTCGGCCACGCCGGCCATGGAGGCCTTGGGGTCTTCCACCAGGGTCAGGATCTGGCTCGCCACCCGGGGCATCGGGGTCAGCTCGGAGATGCCATCGATCAGTTCCCTGGCTCGACTCATACCTTGATCTCCCCCCGGCCCGAAATCTTGATGAACGTTTCCCCGGTTTGGAGGTTGAGCCGCACCGTGCGGTTGACGTTGCCGCCCACGTCCTCGTGGTCGATCAGGACGTTGTTTTTCCAGAAAATCTTGCGCAGGGCCATGTGGTTGCGCTTGCCGATGTTGAAAAAACCCTTTTGATCGAGAATCTGGGCCCCGCCGGCAACGATGATTTTCATCCGTTGGCGTTTGGCGCCCAGTTTGTAGGTCTCCTTGAAAAAGGTCGGGATGCCGGTGTCGGCGAACATGAAGGGGTTTTTTTGGGCCTTGGTCTTGTCCAGGCTCGAATCGGGCAGCATGTAGTGGAGAATCCCCCCGACCTTGACCACCGGATCGTAGATGCTGACCCCGATGCACGAACCCAGGGAGTAGGTCACCACGACGGCGTCCGCCGCGCCGCTGACCTTCATGTCCGAAACCCCGACGATGATGTTCACGCCCTCACCTCTTGCATCCGGGTTGCGCCCGGGCGGCCGGCCGCTTGCGGGCCGCTACTGCAGGGCGATATCATAGAGACCCGCAATATCAACAATCAGCCCCACCCTGCCGTCCCCCATGATCGCCCCGCCGGCCAGGCCCTTGACATTTTTGAGATAGCCGCCGAGATTTTTGATGACCACCTCCTCTTTGCCCACCAGTTCGTCCAGCAAGAGCGCTTTCTGCTCGTTTTTGTGCTCCACCGCCACCACCAGCCCCTCCCAGGGGTGGCGGGCTTCGCTTTCCACGTGGAAAACCTCCCCCAACCGGATCAGAGGCATCAAGTGACCGCGGGACATGATGAGCTCGCCCTTGCCTTCGACCGTGAAGCAGTCCTCCTTCTTGGGGCGGAAAGACTCCACAATTGCCATGGTCGGCAGGATGTACCGTTCCCGGCCCACCCGCACCACCATCCCGTCGATGATCGCCAGCGTCAGCGGCAGGCTGATCACAACGGTGGTGCCCCGGCCCGCCTGGGACCGGACCTCCACGTGGCCGCGCAGTTTTTCGATTCCTTTTTTGACCACATCCATCCCCACCCCGCGGCCGGACACGGCGGTGACGGCCTTGGCGGTGGAAAAACCCGGATGAAAGATGAGGTCGAAAATCTCGGGCTGGCTCAGTTTGGCATCGGGGGGGATCAGGTTGAGGCTCAGGGCCTTTTTTAAAATCCGCCTGGTGTCCAGACCGCGCCCGTCGTCTGAGATTTCGATGAGGATGCTGCCGCCCTGGTGATAGGCCCTGAGTTCGATCAGGCCGGTGTCATCCTTGCCCGCGGCGCGCCGCTCCTCCGGGGTTTCCAGCCCGTGGTCGGCTGCGTTGCGAATCATGTGCACCAGGGGTTCGTAGAGTTCATCGACCACATTGCGGTCGATCTCGGTGTCCTCGCCCGACATCTTGAGATCGACTTTTTTGCCGGAAGCCCGCGACAGGTCGCGCACCAGCCGCACCATCTTCTGAAAGGTGCTCCTGATGGGTACCATGCGCATGGACATGGAGATCTTCTGCAGCCCGGAGACGATCTGTGAGAGCTGGTTGAGGTTTTTGTCGAAGGCGTGGTCGCTCAGCCCGAGATGCTGGTAGTTCTGCCGCAGCATGGATTGGGAGATGACCAGCTCCCCGGTGAGGTCGACGAGGTTGTCCAGCTTGTGGGTGTCGACCTTGACCTGCAGTTCCACCACCCGTTTGTCCTCTTTCTGCTGCCGAAGGGCGCAGATAACCTCCTGGGGCCCCACCACGCGCTCATCCATCAGAATTTCGCCGAGCTTCTTTTGGGGGTTTTGCTTCTGTTTTTCCAGCCCCTGCTGGACATCGGTCCTCTTGACAGCCCCGCTGGCCAGCAGGATTTCCCCGATCGGCTGGGCATTTCCGCTGGAGGCCTGTGCATTGAGACCTTCGATGCGGACGATCAGGGGGTCCACATCAAGCCCTCCCTCCAGGTCGCTTTCGCCGCCGCAGAGATTGTCCTTGACGTTGCCGATGAGCTTTTTGAGGGTGTCGACGGATTCCAGGATGGTGTCGATGATGGCGTCGCTGATGACGAAATCACCCTTGCGGGCGCTGTCCAGCAGGTTCTCGGTGCTGTGGGCGAGGCGGTTGATGGTCTGCAGGTTGAGAAAACCGGAAACCCCTTTGATGGTGTGAAACGGTCTGAAAATCGCATTGATGGTGTCGCTGTCTTCAGGGTCCTGCTCCAGCGCCATCAGGCTGAGTTCGATGGCATCGAGGTTTTCCATGGACTCCACCGCAAAATCGGCGAGAATCTGAAGGTCCTCGGGACTCAAACGGCTTTTGCCGGGCTCCGGACAGACCGCCTCGGCCGGGGACGCTTGAGACTCGCCGGCTTCGGGGGCTCCCAGGAGCGCCAGAGCCTCGGACGGGTCGATTTCCTGGGGGGTGTCACTGACCAGCGACCGGAAATGGGCCTGGAGCGCACACACGCCTTTTTCCAAGGGCGCCATTTCAGCCGTCTCGCACAGGATCAGCCTTTCACAGTAGCCCTTCAAGCCGGCGGTAATCTGCGGAAAGATCGGATCTTGCAGCCCCGCGGTCTTTTCCTCCAGCCGGGCGAGGTCGTTTAACAGGACCCCCATTGCCGGGATGTCCTCGGGTTCAAGGGTCACCACCTGCAGTGAGATGTTCTCGAGGGAGGCGTTGATGGTATTGAAAAGGTCTTGTTCCATCGTGTCTTTTCGGGAACCGGAGATGATTACCCCGTGGAGAAAAGGAAAAGGGGCGGCGGGTTGCCCCCTCAAAGGCGGTTGCGGGCCAGGCGCTCCAGACTGCTTCGCAGCACCTGGGCCGCTTCGGCCACCCCATCGAAACTGCCCCGGCGGGTAACGTCCTCGATGTAGCGGGCGGTGTCGGAAAACTCTACCAGACCGATATTGCCGGCCGCCCCCTTGAGGGAGTGGGCGGCAAACCTGCCTTGGGCGCAATCGCCAGCCGCGATCGCGGCAGCCAGCTTTTCCAGGTCGTCCCGGCTGGTGTCCAGGAACAGGTCGAGCAGTTCCAGATAATCCTTTTCATCCAGGCCCAGGTCCTCGGCGATGACGCTGATGTCCATGCGGTCTCCTTCCAGATCGTATTGCGATGCTGCCAGAAACGTTCTGTGGTTTTATCGACCCGGCCAAATCTTTCCTTAAGACGCGCCCGCTGCGGCCTTGACGGCCGGTGAGAGGGCCCCGCAGCCGGGTTTCGGGGCCCCATCGCCCGAAGGCAACCCAGGGCGGATGGATTCGTCGCCACGCCTTTTGGCGGCAGCGGGCGACGGGACCGGGCCGGCCCGCCTCAAACGTGACGGTTCCGCAAAAAGTCCAATCTCTGCGTTGGACTGCTTCCCGATGTCGCTGCGGCCTACAGAAGTAGGCCTCACGCCGCTGAGATTTGCGCGCCGTAGCGTGAATTTTTTTTCGAAACCGCCTGGCTTTTGACTTTTTAACGGCTCATCAAAAGTGATACCTGGTGAGGAATAGACTTGATTTTTTGGGGTGGATGACGCAGATATGGCCTCCCGCGGCAGCGGTCGGAAGCGGCGGGGCCATTTTGACACGCCAAGGAAAGCCCCCGATGACAGGGCAGGAGATGTGATGGCAGAAGCGATCGACGCTGAAGGAACGGCTTTTTCTCAAAAAATGATCGCCATCCTCAACGGTGCTGCGCTCAATCTGGCCGTGGCGATCGGCTACCGCACCGGGTTGTTTGACATCATGGCGGCCCTGGAGCGGCCCCATACGGCCGAGGCGATTGCTGCCAGGGCCGGGCTGAACCATCGCTACGTGCGCGAATGGCTGGGAGTCATGGCAACCGGCGGCATCGTCACGCTAACGGCTTCGGACGACGGCGACAGCCGCTACCGCCTGCCGGCGGCGCATGCCTCCTGGCTGACACGGGCGGCGGGAAACCGCAACCTGGCCGTTTACACCCAGGAGATCCCGCTGCTGACCACCTGTGCCCTGGAGTCGGTGCTAGCCGGGTTCAAAAGCGGTGATGGAATCCCCTACGACCGCTACCCCGCGTTTCAGGCCTTCATGACCGAGCTGTCGGAAGCCAAACACCGGGATGTCCTGGTGGATCAGTTTCTGCCGTCGGTGGACGACGGTCGGCTGGTGGGGCGCCTGCGGCAGGGGATCCGGGTTTGCGACCTGGGCTGCGGCGAGGGCCTGGCGGTCCGCCTGATGGCCCGCGCCTATCCCCGCAGCCGGTTTCTGGGGCTGGACATTTCAGCGGCCGCCGTCGATGCCGCCCGCCGGGCCGCCGAAGCCGATGGACTGGAGAACGTCACCTTCGAGGTCCGTGATGCCGCCCGGCTCTGCCAAGACGCGGCCCTGCGGGGGAGCTGCGACTACGTTACGGCCTTTGACGCCATCCACGACCAGACCCGCCCCCTGGAAGCCCTGCGGGGGGCGCATCACCTCCTCTCCCCGGGTGGGGCCTTCTCCATGATCGACATCGCCGCCGAATCGGAGCCGGCCCAAAACCTTGACCACCCCATGGGGCCGTTTCTCTACACGGTCAGTCTGATGCACTGTATGCCGGTGGGGCTTGCGGACGGCGGGGCCGGCCTGGGGATGATGTGGGGCCGGCGTCAGGCGCTGGAATTGCTGGCGGCGGCGGGATTCACGAAAGTGAAAGTGGTCCCCATGGCGCACGATCCTTTCAACCGCCATTTTTTCTGCCGCCGCTAGCGGACCGGCGCGAGGGTAAAACGCCCGGGCGGCAACAAGGGGCTCAGCTGCGCGCCTGGATCTCGCGCAGGTTCTCCCACTGCCGCTCAAGGGGCCTGATCTCCTCCTCGCGGCCCAGATCCTGCAGCCGTTTGCGGAGGGCTTGGACCTCCTTCTCCAGACGCGGCAAAACTTCCTCGAGGAGCTTCGCGCGGGCTTCGCGGCCCGCTTCCTGCAGCTGGGCGGCAAACTCCGCCACCCGCCGCTCCAGTTTGTCCAAGGCCTCACTTTCGGGGATACGGCGCAGCTCCTCGCCAAAGGCCCTCAGCTGGGTCTGCAATCCCTCCAGGTTCTGCTCCACCCCGGAGAGGAACTGTTCCAGACGCGCCGAATAGCCGGCGGCCCCGGCCACCGTGGCCCCGTCGGCCAGCGGAACGCCGCCCGGCCGGACCTGCAGCATCTCGATCGCCCGGCGCTCCGCTGCTGCGGGGTCGGCGATGATGGTAAAGCGCGAATTTTCCGTCGCCGCCGGCCGGAATTCCCGCCGGATGGCGACTTTGACCTCGAAGGCGCCCGCATCAGAATAGACGACATCGGTCACCCGCCCGATCTCGGTGCGCTCCATCAGCACCCGGTCGCCCCGGGTCAACCCGTCCACCCGCTCATATTTGATGGTCAGGCCCAGATCCGGTTCGGCACACGCCGCCGCGGTCAGAAGCCATACCAAAGCCCACACGATTTTTGGCCACATGCCGATTTCCTCCGAAGGCCCTAAAGGCCTGATGATCACCGTTGGATTTGACGGGCCGCAATGCGATCCTTAAAATTTTAATAGGTTACCACACTCTTGCGGGTGTTTCCAGATTTTACCTTAGCGTGGAGACCGTCATGTCCGATCACCCCGCCATCCTCCTAACCGGCGCCTCCCGAGGCATCGGGGCCGCCGTGGCCCACTGGCTGGCAACCGTCGGTTGCGGACTGGCACTGGTTGCCCGCTCGGCGGAAGAACTGGACGCCCGAGCCGCGGAAATCGCGCAACTCGGCGGCACCGCGCTGATTTTGCCCGGTGACATCGCCTCGGCTGATTTCTGCGCGCGGGCCGTGGCCGATGCCCAAGCGAAATTTGGCCGCCTGGATGCCGTGATCAACAATGCCGGTATCTTCGAGCCGCTGGCATTCACCGCCGACGCCGATCCGACGGTCTGGCAGCGCAACATCGCGGTGAACCTGCTGGGACCGTTTTATCTCAGCCGCGCCGCACTGCCCGCCCTCCGGAGGCGGAAGGGGCGGATTGTCAATGTCAGCAGCGGCGCGGCTACGCGAGCCCTGCCGGCAGCGGGGGCCTACTGCGTCTCCAAGGCCGCCCTGAATCACTTCACCCGGATCCTGGCCGCAGAGGAGCCCGCGGTCACCGCGGTGGCCGTCCGCCCCGGTGTGGTGGACACCGACATGCAGGCCATGATTCGCCGCGAGGCGCCGGCGGCCATGCCGGCCGAGCAGGCCGCTTTTTACCGCCGGCTGAAAACCGAGGGGCGCTTGGAGCCGCCCGGGATTCCCGCCCGATCGATTGCCTGGCTGGCCTTGCGGGCACCCGCGGCTTGGAGCGGCAAATTCCTCGACTACGACGCCCCCGAGTTGCGGCTGCCGGCACTGGCCTGCTTCGGTGAAAACCCCGCCCGTCAAACCTCAAAGCGCACTTCCTGAACGTTTCTGCTTGATTCGGGCCAGCCTGAGGGTGTAAATTGATAAATATAATCGCCTTGGGGTACTGGACTGAGCCCGCGGCCGGCCGCCGTCTCGCCCTTGGGAAGGTTAGCCGCCAAAAAGTTTGTGCGGTGCACGCACCGCAGCCCGAGTTTCCCGGAAAATGGGGGGCCAGATGAAACTCATCCGCGCCATTGGTTTCTGCCGCTGTTGCCGGCAGGATGTTCTCATCCTGAGGCGTGTGCCGCTGCATGGCCTGCACCTGCTCCTCAGCTGTCTAACGGCCGGATTGTGGCTGCCCATATGGCTGCAGGCCGCCCGCCGGACCCGCATCTGGCGCTGCAGCCAGTGCGGCCGGGTCGTTTTAAATGGCGCAATCACCCCGCTGCCGACCCAGACGCAACCGCCGTTGGGCCCCGTCGGCCGGGGTCCACGCCACGACCCGGCAGCCGTGCCCGGCAACTTCAACCACAAACTGGTATTCCAGGGGCTGGTCTACTACATGCCGACCTGCTCCCTACTCCACTGACCAGCCGGGCGTTTGCCGGTACCCAAATACCTGCCTTCGGGGGCGATTTAGGCCTTACCGCCGCCGACACCGGCCAATGCAAGCCCACCCATGCGACGTGCACCAAGTGCGCTTTAACGCCCGAGGCGCCGGCCCAAGAAGACCCCGCATCATGCGACTGTCGCTGTTTAAACGTCTGACTTTCGGCTACACCGCAATTCTGTTGCTGCTCATCTTTCTGGGGGGCTACGTCACCCTGCAGCTCCAGGAACTCAACCGGCACAGTCTTTCGATCACCGAGATTGACAGCACCACCGTGCGCCTGGCTGAAAACATCACCGACACCCTCATCACCCAGGAGAGCTTCGAAAAGAAATACCTCATCTCGCGGGACCCCGACTTTCATCGTCATTTCTGGAACATTGGCGATTATATCGAAAAGGACCTTAAGCGTCTCGATCCGCTGCTAAGCGCGCCCTCCCAGGCGGCCCTTTTGGCGGCCATCAGCGCATCCTACGCCCGCTACCAGACACTTTTCCGCAAGGAGCACGAATTTATCAAAAACGGCCGGAGCTACGCCTACACCACCTTCCAGACCAGCAAGGAAAGGGCCCTGGAGGGGATCCATCAGAACATCAAAAAAATCATCACCGCCGCCCGCGCCAGCCGGGATCGAAAGCTGGCGGACTCGCACCGCATCACCACCCACATCACCAACGTGACCGCCCTGACCGCTGTGCTGGCGATCATCGCCGGGGTACTGGTCAGCTTTTTCACCACCCGTAGCATCACCCGCCCCCTGCTGCGGCTTCAGGAGCAGGTACGTGCCATTGCCGGTGGCCGTTTCGAAATGATCCCGGACACCGCCGGCCCCCCCGAAATCAAGGCGCTGGCGGACGATTTCAACGTCATGTGCCGCCGCCTGCTGGAACTCGACAGCCTCAAGGCCGATTTTATCAACCAGGTGTCCCACGACCTGCGCACCCCTCTGACGGCCATCCGGGAGGCCTCCTCCATGCTGATCGAAGGGGTTTATGCCCACCAGCCGAGCCGCCAGCAGGAATTGCTGGGCATCGTGCGCGAGGAATGCGAACGCCTGATCCTGTCGGTCAGCCGCATCCTGGACCTCTCCTGCATGGAGGCCAACATGTTGGGTTACAAATTCCAGCCGGCCGACCTTGCCGGCGTCGTGCGCGACACCGTCACAAAACTCGCGCCCATCGCCCAGCGCAAGGGCATCGGAATCGTCCTGGCGCCTTCGGAAAACCTGCCGGCGGTGCGCATGGACGTGGAAAGAATCGGCCAGGTATTGGAAAATCTGATTGGCAACGCCTTGAACTACACCGACAGCGGGGGGGTCAGCATCAGTGTCAGCCGCGACGGTACAGACCAAGACGAACTGGAGGTGGCCGTCCGGGATACGGGCTGCGGCATTTCGACCGCCGATCTGGATTCCATCTTCAACAAGTTCAAACGGATCGAACGCAGGGGGACAGCTCCCCGGGGCAGCGGTTTGGGCCTCTCGCTTGCCAAGCACATCATTGTCGCCCACGGCGGCCGCATCTGGGCGGAAAGCGAAATCGGCACGGGCAGCACCTTTTTCTTCACCCTGCCAATCTGAACCCGCGTCGGTCGGACGAAATTTTTAGAGGTTTTTCAATGGGCGAGATTCTGATTGTCGATGACGACCGCAACCTGCTTCAGGTGATCCGCATGCGGCTAGAAGCCGAAGGCTTCAAGGTGACCGCAGCGGCATCGGCAGCCGAGGCCCGGGCCCAGGTAAAGACCGGGACTTTCGAGCTGGCGCTGATCGACCTCAAGCTCAAGGATGGTTCCGGCATCGCGTTGATGCAAGAGCTTCAGCAGGCGGCGCCGGAATTGCCCGTCATCATCCTGACGGCCTTCGGCACCATCGACAGCGCCGTCGAGGCGATCCAGAAAGGGGCGCGCAGCTATGTCACCAAACCCTTCGATTACCGCGATCTGCTGCTTAAAATCCGCAACTGCCTGGAAACCAGCAAGTTGAACCTCGAGGTCAAACGGCTGCGCAGCCTGGTGGGCAAGCGCTACGGCTTCGACGGCATCATCGGCAACAGCCAGAAAATGAAAAAAGTCCTGGAACAGGTCAGCCACGCTGCGGCAACCGATTCCAATGTTTATATTGAGGGAAAAAGTGGGACCGGCAAGGAGCTGGTCGCCAAAGCGCTGCATGTCGCCAGCGCCCGCAGCAAAGGGCCGTTTGTGGCCATCAACTGCGCGGCCATTCCGGAAACCCTGATGGAAAGCGAACTCTTCGGCCATGAAAAAGGGGCCTTCACCGGCGCCAGCCGCACCAAAAAAGGCCTTTTTACCGAGGCTGAGGGCGGCACTTTTTTCCTGGACGAGATCGCTGAAATGCCGCTTGCCATGCAGGTGAAACTCCTGCGGGTACTAGAGGAGCGCGAATTTTACCCGGTCGGCGGCAACCGCCCGGTCAAGGTCGACGTGCGGATCATCGCGGCGGCCAACCGCAACCTGGCGGCGGAGGTGGAAAAGGGGGGTTTCCGGGAGGACCTTTTCTACCGAATCCACGTGATCCCCATCAAATTGCCGCCGTTGACCGACCGCAAAGAGGATATCCCCCTGCTGGCGCGTCATTTTTTGGCCGGCTTCGCCCAAAAAATGGGCAAGACCATCCAGGGGTTCACCCCGGAGGCGATGCAGAAGCTGCTTGCCTATGGGTGGCCCGGCAATATCCGGGAGCTCGAAAACACGATCGAGTGCGCGGTGGCCATGGGCAGCGGGGAGATGATCACCCCGGAGATGCTGCTGCAGACGCGGAATGCGCAAAATCCCGGCCTGGTGCCCCTGAAGGAAGCCAAGGACACATTCGAAAAGGATTATCTGATTCAACTGATTGAAATCACCCGCGGCAATATCAGCCAGGCAGCCAAGCTGGCGGGAAAATACCGGGCAGATTTTTACGCCCTGCTCAAAAAACATCAACTGGACCCGACAAATTTCAGGTCCGACTGAAGCGCTCTAACACCCCGGTTTCGGGTGCTAAGGCGCCCACCCCCCGTCCTGTAAAGATTCCGCCCCGCCCGCCGATAAGTTTTCCATACCGATTTTTTCAGAACACCATCGGGCCATTAGCCAAAAGGAAAAACCGCATGAATGCCAAGCGATTCATCGTCCCAGCGGCCGCCGGGCTGCTGGCCGCGATAATGGCCCTCGGCGGCAGCCTGTCGGTCGCTGGCGCGGAGGGCGCCCCGGACTATTCCCGCCTGTTGACCCTGGTGCCGTTGGCCGACAGTACCTCCGAACGCTATGCCTTCAGCGATTTCGACGATTCCTTTGACGCCGAAAGCCACCAGGCCAATGTGGATTTTTTCAACGACAACCCGCAGTTGGTTCACCGTATTCAACAGGATTTAAACGAAAAGTCCGTCAAATGGGAGCTCAATTCCCTCTCCCACCGCCTGCTCTATGTGCCAGAGACCCGCACCGAGTTCGCCCAACTTTTCCTGGACTACTGCCGCCAGGTGATCGACGACATCTTGGGGCTGACCGAAATGGCCAACCCCTATGCGGCGATCCAAACCCCCACGACCGATCACCCTGCGGTGAGCGCCTCCGGCGAGGGGATCACCGTTTTTCTGGTGCAGGATCTGGCCAAGGAATACGTGGCCAAGTATGTCTTTTCGGGGGAGGAAAAAAAGAAGGTCGCCATTAAGCTCAGCGGCACACTGGAGTCGGCCGAAATCGGATCCTACTCCTCCTGCCTGGTGTGGCGGGAATCCGATACCATCGGGTTTCTGCGCAACCCGCACACCATCTGGCAAACCCGCGCGCGCAACCCCTACACCGTCCTGATGGCACCGGTGGAGGAGACCCTGCATATCGGCCTGCGCACCAACACCGAAAACGCCATCCGGCAAACCATCCGGGAAACCGCCCCGGGGGACATCGCCGGTGTGAGGCAGATCGTCGACGACTGGATTTCGGTGGAGGAGGCGATCGTGGGCGGGCTGGTCAACGTCCTGCTTCCGCCGGTACTGGAGCGCTACGGCACCCCGATCCCGGCCGAACTGATCGACGCGGACCTGAGGACCAAAGAGACTAACCGCAAATACCGGCTGTTGCAGAAAGGAATCGAAGTGGTCCGGGAAATGGGCTACAAGCACTCCATCGAACTCTACCGGGAGCAGCCGTTCAAATTCCGCGAGATGCTGATCTAAAAGGCGGTTGCCGGGGCGTCAGAAGCGGCGCGCCGGCCCCTCCGACCTGCGACCCCATAAAACAGGAAGAGGGGAAAGGCGTTTCGCCCTTCCCCTCCCCACGGCTTACTGCTTCAGAAGGTTATTCCTTCACGATTTCATAGGCCTGGACGTCAATCACCTTGGCGCCGTCCTGCTCCAGAACCGTGCCGGTAACCTGGATCTTCATGCCCACAAAGCTCTTCAGCTCGGCACCTTTTTCGGTGTCGGCAACGCCGAAGGTCTCGCCTTCCTGGCTGACGATCTGGTTGTCCTCATTGACGGTACCGGTGATCATGACGCTCTCACCAGCGGCCTGCTGATCGCTCGCAGCCGCAAAGCCCGAAAAAAGGGCCACCAGCACCAATGCACACACTCCAATCGACAGGGTTTTTCCAAATACTTTCATCTTCGTTCTCCTTCCTCTCTTTTTTCGACCGCCACAGGCTGTGAGCGGCCAGTTTGCCCCGGTTCGAGCGCCGCAGCGCAAAACCGAAACGACGTTGCGGGCGATGCCCGACTCGATGAATCCCCGTGAGAAGATTGGCCCCAGGCCATCCTTCTCTGTCCTGCCAGAAAGATACAGCAATTCATGTGCCATGAGGCAAAAATTCTTTCAACATATTGAAATCAATTTATAAAATAAAAATTCCAGCAACGTCCCCGTAAAAACATTGTAGGTTTTTTCCTTCACCATCACCCCGCCGCTGGGCCCCCTCCGCTTCCGGATGCTTGGGGATAAAGCACAGCCTGGTGAAGGATTTTCCATACAACCCTAAGGCTTCTTTGTCTCCACCCAGCGCCACCCGGGGGGGGTTGTCGGTTTCTGGTCTTCCGCGAGCCTTGGCGGCCGGCTTGCGGGTCGTGGCGGGATGCTTAGGTGTGAAGGGTAAGACTGTGGCCGTCGCTGGCAGGCGCGACATGTCGGGCAGGGGCAGCACCTCGGAAAAGCAACACCGGCATCCGCCCTCGAGCGCAAAGGTTTTTCCGGTACCCCTGCTGCCCTTCTTGCCTGTCGGGACATCCCCGTGGAGGGGCTGATCGTGGGTCTCGTCGACCGCTACGACGCCCTGCGAAGCCCGCGCCAGTAAAAGCCGCGCCTGACCCACGGCCAGACCGTGGCCCTGATGACCACCGGCGACGGGACGGGTATCAGCGGACGGGATTGGTATGGCACGCCATCTGGGCGGTATTTGAAAGCGTGCACCCAGAGTTGGAACGACACTGCGCGGAGATGGCGGATGCCCGGGCATCGGACGGAAAAAGCGCAGGCGGGATCGATCCGGAAAACCCGGACCTCAGGTGACAGGCTTTAGCGGCACGGCCAAGTAGCGTACCAGAAAAACTTTGATGGGCAGCCTGGGCGGGACCTCTACCCCACCGGCGCCCCCAAGCCAGCCAAGCTGCCGAGGGCTAACGCCCTTTGACCGCCCCCACCGCCACCAGGTAGAGCAGCCCCGCATCGGCGCTCAGCCCCAGCAGACGCCGTGCCTCCTCATCGTAGAGGGCGCCGATCCCGCAGCAGCCGAGTCCCAGCGCGGTGGCGCCCAGGTAGAGGCGCTGCCCGATCCGGCCGGCGCCCAACATGGCGTAGCGGTAGCCGCGGGCGCCCCAGCAAGCATCCAGCGCCGACAGATTGGCCATAAAAAGAAAATGGACCGGCGCTGCGGCCAGCCACATTTGATCCAGGCAGACGGCGGCCATGGCGGCGGTCGTGGCAGGGCCGCCGACCCGGGACAGGCGACGGTCGCCAGGGGAGATCAGGTAAACGCCCGGCGGATAGCCGTCGACATTTCCCAGCAGGGCCCCGATGGCGACACCGGCTCCGTAGCGGGGGTCCAGGGGGCGGTCCAGCGGGGCGGCCCGACACACCAGGTCCAGCAGGCGCTCAAAAGAGGGCCGCGCCAGGGGTTCAGCGGAAAAATTGCGCCGCGAACGGCGCTGCCGGAGCGCCTGTAAGAGACCCAGCTGGCCTTGGGCCGCGGGAAGCGTCGGCACCTCGTGGCTTTGGGTTTCCCCTAAGCCCAAAAAGTGAACCTGCTGCGGGTCTGCGCCATCGGCGGCATAAACGGCGAGTCCCGACCGGTATGCCCGGGAGATCAGATCATAGGCCACCTCCCGGACGGCCAACCGGCCCGCCTCCGGCAGGGGGCCTTGGGGCGCCAGCGGCGTATCCTCAGCCGCGGGAAGGGCTGAAGCCGGGAGCGTCAGGGCCACAGCGGCCAGCGGGGCCTCGCGCGCGGGCTCCAGGCCCAGCAGGTCGGCCACCTGCCGATCGTCGAAGTCATAGCTCAGATGGCCGTCAAAGCCACAGGCCTTGAGCGCCAGGAGCAGATTTTCCAGCAGGTGCCCGGCGTCCAGCAGAACGTAGCGCAGCGCCCGTTGACGATACTTCCAGGCGCTGCGGTAAAAGAGGCCGCTGACGATAAACCACAAAACCGGCCGCGATCCGTTTTCGATCAGGGTTTCGACCGCCGCCTGTCCCGACCGCAAAGGGGTCAGGCAGCGGCGCTCAAGTCCGAAGTGGTAAACGCCCGGTTCCAGCCCCTGGACAGCCTGGACCGCGAGATAGAGCTCGGTGGGGTAGAGCGCCCCGGCCGAAGCCACGCTGCGAAAATCGAAGGCTCCCCCCGGGACGCGCCGCCGGGCCGTGACGGCGCAGGTGCGCTCCAGGATGCGGGCCAGATGCCGGAGCCCCACCGGATCGGGGGCTGGCGCGTCCGGCCGGACGCGCCCGGCGGCCGCATCCCAGAGCGATTCATCGCCGTCGTCGTCGACCGGCGGGAGCGGCAGCGCCGGG
>JAJDNY010000041.1 GCA_022340425.1 Desulfobacteraceae bacterium
CTGGGAAGGGCTTTCCCGCGGCCGCAAGCGGTGCTTCATTGACAAACCGAACCGATGTGGCTATCTTCCGGACGTCTTAACAGGACGCGACACCCACTCATTTTTCAAGGAGGTTTTCATGGTCGAGGTCACCCCATCGGCGACCCAGCAAATCGCCGAATATTTCAAAGGCAAAGACGTTTCGCCCATCCGGATTTTTCTCAACGAGGGCGGCTGAGGCGGCCCCTCGCTGGCCATGGCTCTGGATGAGCCTAAAGACACCGACGACGTGTTTGAGATCGAAGGATTCACCTACGTGGTTGACAAAAGCTTCATGGAGAAGGTGCAACCCATCAAGGTCGATTTTCACCAGTACGGGTTCAGAGTCGACTGCGCCGTGGACTTCAGTGCCGGCGGCGGATGTTCCAGTTGCGGAACCACGGGGTCCTGCTGCGGCAGCTGATCCCATACCGACAGAGCACGCGGGCAGCCCTCCCTGTGGAAGGGCTGCCCTTTTTGTTTTGGCCCCCGGTTGCCGGCGAGGACCGGCAGGTTCCTGTTGACTGACGGCCCGGTGCGTGTTAATTTGTCTTCAATTCAATTAGTTACCAATTTGTGAACGTACGCTCCGCGGAGGATCGCAGATGGCGCCGGTAGACTACGTGCTGGACGAAACGGTGGCCCTGGTCACGCTCAACAGCGGTGAAAACCGTTTCAACCCCGAATTCCTGAGCGCCTTTCTGGGGGTCCTGGACGCGGTGGAGCAGACTACCGATGCCCGCACCCTGGTGGTCCGTTCCGCCCATGAAAAGATCTTTTCCAACGGCATCGACCTGGAGTGGCTTGCCCCGGTTATTCGCAAAGGGGACCGCGAGGCAGCCAAGGCCTTTTTCCTTCAACTCAACGCCCTTTTCGCGCGGCTGGTCAGCTACCCGCTGGTCACCGTGGCGGCCATCACCGGCCACGCCTTCGCCGGGGGCGCGATTCTGGCCTGCGCCTTCGATTTCCGTTTCATGCGCTCCGACCGGGGGTTCTTTTGCCTGCCCGAGGTGGACCTGGGGATTCCCTTTCTGCCCGGGATGAACGCGCTCCTCAAAAAGGCCATTCCCCACCACCTGCTGGAGGAAATGCAGTTCACCGGCAAGCGCTACACCGCCGAGGCCCTTGAGGCCCACCACGTCATCCTGAAAGCTTGCCACCAGCGGGAGTTGATGGATGAGGTGACGACCTTCGCCAGGGGCCTCAACAAGCGGCGGGCCGTGGTGGCCGAACTCAAAAAGCGTCTCAACCGCCCGATCCTGGATGCCATCGAGAGCGAGGACGCACCCTATATCGCGTCCGGCAACTACAACATCGGCTGAGCCGACCCTGCCGGAAATGGAGGGAGCCCTGACATGAACGTACTGATCACCGGTGGTCTCGGGTTTGTCGGCAGGTACCTGTCGCGCCTACTGTTGGAAAAGGGGCACCACGTTACCGCATTGGGGCTGCGGCCGCAGCCGCGGCTCATCCCGCACCCCGATTTCAGCTATCTTTCGGCGGATACCACCCGGCCCGGCGCCTGGCAGGAGAGGCTAGGCGACATGGACGCCGTGGTCAACCTGGCCGGCAATAACATCTTTCGTCCCTGGACGGCGCGGGCCAAAGCCGAGATCTACGACAGTCGCATCCTCACCACCCGCAACGTGGTGGCCGCCCTTCCCCAGGACCGGCCGACCACCCTGGTGAGCGCCTCGGCGGTGGGCTACTATGGCGACCGGGGCGATGAAATCCTCACCGAAGCGTCTACGGCGGAGGATGATTTTCTCGCCCGGGTGGGGCGCGACTGGGAAGCCGAGGCACTGGCGGCCGCCGAGGGCGGCCACCGGGTGGTGGCGGCACGCATCGGCATCGTGCTGGGCAGCGACGGCGGGGCGCTGGAAAAGATGATCCCGGCCTTTCGCTCCTTTCTGGGCGGGCCCTTGGGCGACGGCAGCCAGTGGTTTCCGTGGATTCACATCGATGACTTGACCGCCGCCCTGGCGTTTGTGCTGGAAAACGCATCCGTTGCGGGGCCGGTCAACTGCACCGCGCCCAACCCGGTGCGCAACCGCGAGTTCGCCCGTGAGCTGGCGCGCCTGCTCAACCGTCCCGCCCTGATGCCGGCACCGGGCTTCATGATCCGGATGGTGCTGGGCGAGCTGGGCCAGGCCTTGCTCTCCAGTCAGCGGGCGGTGCCCGAAAAACTGCTGGAAGCCGGTTTCGCGTTCCGGTTTCCCGCCGTTCGGGAGGCGCTCTACGAACTGGTGCGGGCCGCGGTTTAGAGGTTTTTGGCAGTTTTTGACGCTGCGGGTGGGCGGCGCTGCCGGAGACCGGCGGCCCACCCGCCAGGGAAGGTGGAGGCAAGCGGTATGCTGGAGCTTTTGGTGATTTTGGTGATCGGTGGCGGTCTTGTTTTGTGGGTCGTGTTTTCGCTCCGCAAGCAGCCGGAGCCCCCGGTGCGGCCGGCCACCTTCGTCTGCCCGCAGTGCGGTGAAAAACACTGTGACTGCCACTCCGAAAGGCAGCCGGGCGAGCGGTCCTCCTGAAGGGCTGCGGGCTGGGGGTTGCGGAGGCGCTGAATTGAACCCATGGACCATCCAATCGGTCCCGGGACGGTTGTTCGTGGCCATCGTTGCGGGGCTTCTGCTTTTCGCCTGCGGCCGGTCGGAACCCACCGCGGGCGAACGTCTGCTGGGCTCCTGGCGCGCCCAGACGCGCAATATCCACACCATCCTGAACTTCCGCGCCAACGGCACCTGGACCTCCCAGGTGCGCATCGAAGGCAGCCTCTCCAGGATCGTCCAAAAGAAAGGCACCGTGGCCGGCACCTGGGAGGTAAACCCCGAGGGGCGCCTGCTGATGACCGCCACCGAGACGCCGATCGCCATCGGGTGGGAGCAGGGACAACCGGTCTCCTTCGAGATCGTGGCCTTGACCGATGCCCTGCTGCAGCTGGACGATCATGCTGGCCGCAAGCTGGCGCTTGAGCGCGTTAAAATCCAACACCCGACCGGCGGCAGCCGGTTCGTCACCGTGGATCTGGATCCCATCGTGGTCAATCTGCGAACCTCCATCCCGAATGAGCCGCCCCGGTTTGTGTGCGTCTCCATCGGGCTGGTTCTGGCCGCCGACCGCGGGGCGGCCATGACGCCCAAGGTGCGGGAAGCGGTCATCTTTCACCTCGGGGGCCTCACCTATGCCGAGGTCAGCACCCAAGAGGCCCTGGAGGCCCTCAAAAACGATCTTCAGCACCTGGTGAACCTCTACCTCGGGGGGACTGTCAGCGAATTGCACATCAAGCGGATGGTGGTCACCACCCAGCAGCGGGTGGTGGACGAATTTCTGCAAAAGGTCGAATCAACCGGCAAGGACCGGCCCGTCGAAAAGACGGCCGGCTGAGGCCGCAGAGCGAAAAGGGGGAACGCGATGGCGGAGTTTATCGACGTATTGCATCAGCGGCGCAGTGTCCGCCGCTTCGAGGAGCGGCCAGTGGCGCCGGAGACCCTGACGGCGGTTCTCGAGGCGCTGCGCTGGTCGCCGTCCTGGGCCAACACCCAATGCTGGGAGATCGTGGTGGTCACCGATGCGGCCATCAGAAGCCGGCTCCAGCAAACCATCAGCAAGGGCAACCCCGCCACCAAGGCGGTGGTTGCCGCCCCGGTGGTCCTGGCAGTCTGCGGCCGCCTGAAAGCCTCGGGCTACTACAAGGATCAGGTGACCACCAAGTTCGGCGACTGGTTCCTGTTCGATCTCGGGATCGCCACCCAGAGCCTCTGCCTGGCCGCCCACGACCTCGGCCTGGGGACCGTGGTCGTTGGGCTCTTCGACCACGACAAGGCCGCCGAAATCCTCAAGCTGCCCAAAGAGACTCATGAACTCGTCGCGCTGATTCCCATGGGCTACCCGGCCCACCAGCCGTCGGCCCCCAAACGCCGCGAAGTCTCCGAATTCGTGCACTACGAAACCTTCTGAACCTTATCAAGGCTGGATTGCGCCGTCGGTGCCGTCATCAGGGTGCCAGCGGCGAACCAGCACCCCGGCGGCGAGAGCAGGCCGCGGCGCAGGGTGTATTCTTTTGTGACGCCCTTTCCGGGCCGCGGGCGCCCGTAAAACCCGATGGGGCGTACGCCGTCCATGCGTTGCCCTGCCCGCGTTGCCCGAACCTTCCCGCCGCCCCCGCTTCCGATTCTTGCGTTGCGATTCCGCTCCGGCATGCCTACCCTCTTCCAAAGGGCCGCCGCCGTAAACCGGCCGCCGCCCTTCCACACGCCTGCCCGCCGGCGGTTTCGACCCCCTGCGGGCCGACGCTTCAGCCAAGGAGGCCCCTATGACCCCGCAAGCCCCCGCCAGCAACCGTCTGGCCCATGAAAAAAGCCCCTACCTCCTGCAGCATGCCGGCAACCCCGTCGACTGGCACCCCTGGTCGCCGGAGGCCTTTGCCCGGGCACGCACCGAGGACAAACCGGTCTTTCTCTCCATCGGCTACGCCACCTGCCACTGGTGCCACGTGATGGAGCGGGAGTCTTTCGAGGACCCCGAAACGGCCCGCATCCTCAACCAGACCTTTGTCTGCGTCAAGGTCGACCGCGAGGAGCGGCCCGACATTGATGCGGTCTACATGCGCGCCTGCCAGATGCTGACCGGCAGCGGCGGCTGGCCCCTGACCATTTTCATGACCCCCGACCGGCGGCCCTTTTTTGCGGCCACCTACCTGCCGCGGCACACCCGCTTCGGCCGTGCCGGGCTGGTGGAGCTCTGCGCGGAGGTTTACAGGCTCTGGCGAAGCGACCGGCAGAAAATTCTGAACTCGGCGTCCGAGATCGCGGACGGGCTCGCCCAGGGGTTCGAATTCAGCGCCGGCGCGCCGCCGGCTGAAACCTTGCTTTCCCAGGCCGCGGCCCAGATCGCCACCGAGTTCGATTCTCGCTGGGGCGGATTCGGGCCGGCGCCCAAGTTTCCGACCCCGCACCGGCTGCTGTTTTTGCTGCGGATGGCGCGTGCCGGCAAGGCCCCCGAGGGCCTCGCGATGGTGACCCGGACCCTTGCGGCCATGCGTCGGGGCGGCATCTGGGACCATGTCGGCTTCGGCTTCCACCGCTATGCCACCGACGCCCAGTGGCTGCTGCCGCACTTCGAAAAGATGCTCCACGACCAGGCCCTGCTGGCCCTGGCCTACCTGGAGGGCTGGCGGGCCGCGGCCGAGCCCGCTTTCGCGCGTACCGCCGAGGAGATTTTTTCCTACGTGCTGCGGGACATGACCGCAGCCGAAGGGGGCTTTTACACCGCCGAAGACGCCGACAGCGAAGGGGAGGAGGGCCGCTTCTACGTCTGGACCACGGCCCAGTTCCAGGCGGTGCTGGGGGAAGAGGCCGCCGCGCGCTGGGCGCCGATCCTCAACCTGGCGCCCGAGGGCAATTTCCGCGAAGAGGCCGGCGGCGGCCTCACCGGCGCCAACATTCTGCACCTGCAGAAGCCGCTTGCGGACTGGGCCGGCGTGCTGGGGGCGACGGCCGATGCATTGGCCGCCGAGTGGGAGGGGGTGCGCACGGCGCTCTTCGAGGCACGCCGCCGCCGGATCCACCCGCTCAAGGACGACAAGATCCTGGCGGATTGGAACGGCCTGATGATCGCCGCCCTGGCGCGCGGCGCGCGGCGGCTGGACCGGCCGGCCTACGCCGGGGCTGCGGCCCGCGCAGCGGGATTTATCCTGACCCGGATGCACAGGCCCGACGGCGGGCTGTGGCACCGCCAGCGCGAGGGGCAGGCGGCCATCCGGGCCCATCTGGACGATTACGCCTTTCTCATCTGGGGGCTGCTGGAACTCTACGCCGCGACCCTGGCCCTGGAACACCTGGAGGCCGCCGCGGCCTTGCAGACGCGTATGGTGGCGGATTTCTGGGATGACGCCCGGGGCGGCTTTTTCCTGACGGCGGCCGGGGACGATCACGATCTGCCCGCACGCCCCAAGGAACTCTACGATGGGGCAATCCCCTCGGGCAATTCGGTCGCCCTATGCAATCTCTTGCAGCTGGGGCGGCTGACCGGCGACGGCCGCTGGCAGGACCTGGCCCAGAGTCTGGTGGGGGCCTTCGCCGGCAGCGTGCAGCGCCAGCCAACGGCCTTCACCCATTTTCTTTCGGGCCTGGCCCAGACCCGTGCGCCGGGCGGCGAGGTGGTGATTTGCGGGGCCTCCGGCGCCCCGGACACCCGGGCCCTGATCGCGGTGGTGCAGCGTGCGGCGGACCCCGACACCCTGGCGCTTCTCAAGACCGCCGAGAACGCCGAACGGCTGGGCGCCCTGGCGCCCTTTACGCGCAGCCTCGTCCCGCTTTCGGGTGATCGTGCAACCGCCTTCCTGTGCCGCGATGCCGCCTGCCGCCGACCCACCACGGATGCCGCCGAACTGGAGGGCATGCTCTCAGGCGGCGACGGGTGACGGCCCCGGGCAGGGGCGGTGCTTTGCCGGGGTGGGCCTCGGCGTTTTTCAGTCGGCCGGGGCGCTTTCCCTGCCATTGGCCCCGACCAGGGCCCGGAGGTCTTCGGTGACCAGGTAAAAGGCCGGCACCAGGGCCAGGGTGATGACGGTCGCAAACAGGATGCCGAAACCCAGGGAGAGCGCCATGGGGATCAGGAAGCGGGCCTGGCGCGAGCTTTCGAAGATCATCGGCGCCAGACCGCCGAAGGTGGTCAGCGAGGTGAGCAGAATCGGCCGGAAGCGGTTGAGGCCGGCGGTGTGCACCGCCGCAGCGGGGGAGCTGCCCCCCCGGCGTTCGCGGTTGGTGAAATCGATCAGCAACAGGGAGTCGTTGACCACCACCCCGGCCAGGGCCACCATCCCGAAAATGCTCATGACGCTCAGGCTGTAGCCCATGATCAGGTGTCCCAGCACGGCCCCGACGATCCCGAAAGGAACGCTGGACATGACGATCGCCGGCTGAATATAGCTGCCGAAGGGGATCGCCAGCAGGGCGTAGACCGTCAGCATGGCCAGCATCAGGCCGGTCACCAGGCTGCGGATGCTCTCGGCGGTGTCCGCCAGACGCCCCTCGAAACCATAATTCAAACCGCTGAAACGCTGGACCAGCCCGGGCAGGGTATCCGCCTTGAGGGCCTCCAAGACCTGGCCCGCCTGGCTGGGTGGGTCCACGTCGGCGCTGACGGTGACCACCCGCCGCCCGTCGCGCCGGTTGATCACCGTGTAGGCCCGCCCGCGGCTCATGCTGACCACCTCCCGCAGGGGCACCTCGCGGCCGGCGGGCGTGCGCAGTATCAAACCCTCCAGGGTGCTCTCCGAGACGCGCTCGTTTTCCGGCAGCCGCACCATGACCTTGATTTCGTTGCGGCCGCGCTGCTGACGCAGGACCTCGGCGCCGTAAAAGGCGTGGCGGACCTGGCGCGCCACGCTTTGGGCCCTCAGCCCCAGGCTGCGGCCCTCGGGCAGCACCTGGAAATCCACCTGCTGCTTGCCGGTTTGAAACCCGTCGTCGATGTCCTTGACATTCGGGAAAAACCCCAGCGCCGCGGCCAACTCCCCGCTGGCGGCCTCCAGCACCGTCAGGTCCCGGTGGCTCAGCTCGATGGTGAGAGCCGCGCCGGAGCCGGGTCCGCCCGAATCCGAGCGAAACACCAGGGACTCCAGGCCGGGCAGGGGGCCCACCTTTTCGCGCCAGCGCGTGATGAACTCGGCCGTGGGCAGGGTGCGGCGATCGGGCGGGGTCAGAAAGACCTGCACCTGCGTGTTGTGGCCGCCGGAGGGGCCGCCGCCGCTGGCATTGCCGATCTGGGCAAAGATGCCCACAACCAGCTGGTCGCCGCCGTTTTCAGTCGCAATCTCCTGGGCTGTCTCCACCAGCCGCCGGGTCACGGCTTCAGTTCGGGCGACCGCCGTGCCGTATGGCAGCACGGCCGTTGCCAGGGCGTAATCCGACTCGATGCGGGGAAAGAGGGTCATGCCCATCCGGCCGCTTTTGACGTACGCCAGGGTGAGCACCAGCACCGCCACACCCAGGGCGACGGCCAGATAACGGTTGCGCAGCACCAGCCACAGCAGCGGCCCGTAGACCCGGTGGACGGTGCGGATGAACCAGCGGCTGAACCCCTGCTGGCAGCGGTGGAACCAGCCGCTGAGGCGTCCCCGGCGGCGCTCCCGCTGATGGCCGAGGTGCGCCGGCAGGATGAAGAGGCTCTCCACCAGCGAGATCAGAAAGACGGTGATGACCACCAAGGGGATGTTCCGGAAAATCTTGCCGAAGGCTCCCGGCACGAAGTAGAGCGGCAGAAAGGTGACCACGTTGGTGAGAATGCTGAAGGTCACCGGCAGGGCCACCTCGCGTGCGCCCCGCAACCCGGCGCTGAGCAGGTCGTAGCCGCGGCTGTGGTATTTGTAGACGTTTTCACCGACGACGATGGCGTCGTCGACGACAATCCCCAGAGCGATGATGAAGGCAAAGAGCGACACCATGTTGAGGCTGACGCCCAAAAGGGGCAGAAACAGCAGCGAGCCCAAAAACGAAATCGGGATGCCCAGGGTTACCCAGAAGGCCAGGCGCGCTTCCAGGAAAAGACCCAGCAGGACAAACACCAGGGCCAGTCCCAGGTAGCCGTTGCGCAGCAGCAGGCCCAGGCGCTGGCGGTAGATGTCCGAGCGGTCGTTGAGGGTCGCCACCCCGATGCCCGCCGGCAGCTCCTGGCGCAGCGCCGCCACGTGCTCCAGGACCGCGTCGGCCACCGCCATGGGGGTCTGGTCGCCCACCCGGTAGACCTCGATCATCACGGCCGGCAGGCCGTTGTAGGTCGCCGAGGCGTCGGTGTCCTCGAACCCGTCGATCACCGTGGCGATCTCGTCCAGACGCACCTGGGTGCCCGTGCTGGAGGTGATGATCGGGATCTGGGCGAACTCCCGCCCGTAGTCCCGCCGCTCCTTCATGCGCACCAGGATCTCGCCGCCCTCGGTTTTCAGCCCGCCGCCGGGCAGTTCCACCGACGCGGCGCGGACCTTGGCGGCCACCTCCTCCAAGGTCAGGTTGTAGGCCCGCAGGCGCGCCTCGGGCACCTCGATGCTGATCTCGTAGGGGCGCACGGCGGACAGCTCCACCTGGGTGATGCGGCTGTCCTGCAGGAGACGGTCGCGGGTCTCCTCGGCCAGCTCCCGCAGCACCCGTTCGTCCTGGTCGCCGTAGAGCACCACCGAGATTACCCCCCGGCGCCGGGTGACCACCACCACCTGGGGCTTTTCGGCCTCCTCGGGAAAGGAGGTGATGCGGTCGATCTCGCTTTGGATGTCCTGCCCCAGCCGCTGCAGATCGGCGCCGGCGAGCATCTCCACGGTGACCGCGCCGACCCCTTCCTGGGCGCTGGCGGTGACTTCGCCGACGCCGTCGAGTCCCTGGACGGCCTCCTCGATGGCCAGCACGATGCCCTGCTCGACCTCCTCGGGGCTGGCGCCGGGGTAGGCCACGGTTACGGTCACCTGGTCCAGGTCGAATTCCGGGAAGACCTCCTGCTTGATCCGACCGCCCCAGATCAGTCCGCCCACCAGAAAAACCAGCATCAAGAGGTTGGCGGCGACCGAGTTGCCGGCCATCCACGCAATCGGGCCCCGCTTGGCGGGATGGGAATCGTTGGCGGAAGTCTTCAACCGGCAGGCTCCTGGGGGCGGGCGGGGGCTGTTTCCTCAGGGGTATCGCCCTTGATCCGGAGCGCCATGCCCTCCACCGGGGCGGGCAGATCCGAGACGATCAAGCGCTCACCGGGCTCAAGGCCGCTTTGCACCAGCACCGTTTCGGCATCCCGCCAGGCGACCACCGCCGTCCGGATGCTGAGCAGGTTTTGATCGGTCACCACCCAGACGCGGGTGTTGTCTCGCAGCGCGCTGCGGGGGATGCGGTAGACGCCGTCGATGCTGTGCCCCTGGATTTCCACGCGCACGTAGTCGCCGATTAGAAGCGGCAGCCGATCGCCGGCCGGGCGGCTGCGGTCCAACGGGTCCGGCACCGCCACCAGGACCCGGGCCATGCGCCCATCGGGCTCAAGATCGCCCAGCAGGCGGACCACCCGGCCCTCGCGCGTCCGGCCGGCAACTCCCTCGCGCCCATGGCGCACCACGGCGCGGGCGCCGGGCTCACCCGGCTGAGCTGGAAGTGCGAACCACTGCAGACGGTCCACCGCCACGGCCGTCTGGACCCAGAAGGTGTCGGTGCCCACCAGGGTGGCCAGGGCGGTCTGGGGGGAGACCTGGGAGCCGCGCTCCACGTGCCGGGTGCGCACCAGGGCGTTGAAGGGCGCCCGCAGGGTGGTGCGGGCCAGATTGATCTCGGCCTGCCGCAGGTTGGCCTCGGCGGCCGCCAGCTCGGCGCGGGCCTTGGCCAGGTGGGGTTTGCGCAGGGCCAGGTCGGCTTCGCCGGGAGCGGTCGGTTTGCCGGCGTTGAGCAGGTCCCATTCGCGCCGGGCCACGTCCTGGCGGCCCAGTTCCAGGTCCAGTTCATAGCGTGCGCGGGCGACCTCCCCCTGCAGGCGGGTCACGGCCAGCTGGTAGTCCAGGGGGTCGATGCGCAGCACCTCGCTGCCCTCGGCCAGAAAGCCGCCTTCCACGAACTCCGGGTGCACCTGAACCACTTCGCCTGAAACCTGCGCGGCGAGGGTTATTTCACGGGCGGGCACCACCGTGCCCATGGCCTGCAGGACGATCTGCTCGCTGGCCGGCTGGACGACGGTCACCTCCACCAGCGCCGCGGCCGCCCGCGGCGGCTGCTGGCGGGCCTTGGGGCGGGTGGCGCTGATGTGCCGCGCGCCGACGGCGGCGGCGGCCAGGATCACGATCACCAGCAGGGTCCGCACGAGCTTGGATTTGGCGCTGCGTCTGGGGATGGGGGGCGGATTATCCATCTATCAGGGGAGTCTCACTTTCCGGGGCGTATTGCGACGGCGGCGCCAGGTCCCCGGTCCAGTGGCCGCCCAGGGCGCGGTAGAGACCGATGCGGTCCAGCAAAAGCTCGGTCCGGCGCTGAATGATGGTGCGTTCCAGACCCTGCACGGTCAGCAACTGGGTCAGCACCGGCAGGTAATCGCTGAGCCCCTTGAGATAGCGGTTGCCGGCTTGTTCCAGGCCCCTGCGGGCGGCATCGATCTGGTCGGCCAGGGCATCCAGATTGGCCCGTCGGCCGGCTTCCAGCGCCAGGGCGTCCTCCACCTCCTTGATGGCCGTCAGCACGGTGCGCCGATAGAGCGTGAGGCTTTCGGCGGCCACTGCCTGGGCCTCGTCCACCTGGGCCTTGCGGCGCCCGGCATCGAACAGCGGCGCGCTCAGGTTGCCGGCCAGGTTGGCCAGCCAGTTGTCGAACAGCAGGTCGATATTGTCGGCCCGGTAGTTGGCATCGGCCGTCAGGCGCACCGCCGGCAGGCGGTTGGCGCGCGCAGCAGCTACCTGCCAGTCGGCGGCCTCAAGCCGCAAGCCCGCTGCGCGGATGTCGGGCCGGGCGGCCAGCAGGTCGGCCGGTAGGCCGGTGGGGGGCACATCCGCGGGCAGCGGCAGGTCGTCGCGGGCGATGGTCGGCGCAGTCAGCGGCGACTGGCCCACCAGAATCGCCAGCTCGTGGCGCTGCACGGCCTCCTCGGCCGCCACCAGCGGGATCTGGGCGCGTACCCCCTCAACCACCTGCTTCTGCTGGTAGACGTCCAGGGCCGAGGTGATGGCCCGCCGAAAGCGCAGTTCGATCAGCTCCAGAAAGGTCTCGTTGGTTTCCAGCTGGCGCTCCAGAAGGCGCCGCTGCAGCCTTTGGGAAATTATCTGGGCCCAGCGCTGGGCGACCTCCGCAGCCACCGTCATGGCGGCCGCGTTGAGGTCTTCCCGGGTGGCGGATTCGTTCAGCCGGGCGGCTCGGCTTTCGGAGCGCACCCTCCCCCACAGATCCAGTTCGTAGGCGCCAATCAGCCCCAGGGAATAAAACTCACCACCGCGGGTGCCGATCCCTTCGGTGTGCTGGCGGCTGAAGGCCGCCTCGGCGTCGACGGCCACCTCCGGGTAGAGCGCCGCGGCCGTCTGCAGGGTGCGCGCGCGGACCTGGTTGAGGCGCGACCATGCTTCCAGCACGGTGAAGCCCTCGGTCAGGGCCTGGTCGATGAGGGCCTCGAGCTGGGGGTCTTGGAAAGTCTGCCACCAGCGCCGGGGAATTTCCACCGCCGGATCGTAGAGCGAAAACCGGGCCGGCAGCGCACCCGCCGCTTCGGTTCGCGGCCGCGGGGCAAACGGGCTGCAGGCGGCGGCGGTCAGCGCCGCCAGGATCACGAGACCCGCAAGGCAGCAGCCCCTTCTCATTGGGCGCCGGATTGTTGCGCCTGGTGGGTCGCGATCGCCTGGCGCACGAAGGGAAAAACGGTTTCGGCCACCACCGTGTAGCCCGCCGCGGTGGGGTGGATGCCGTCCGCCTGGTTCAGGTGGGCTTCGCCGGCCACCCCCGCCAGCAAAAAGGGGATCAGCAGGACCTCCTCCTCGGCCGCCACCTGGGGGAAGATCTCGGCAAAGGTTTCCGTGTACTGGCGGCCCATGTTGCGGACCATCTGCATCCCGGCCAGCACCACCACCACCCCGTTGGCCTTGAGGATCTGGACGCTGCGGCGCAGGTTCTCCCGGGTCAGGGCCGGGTCGGTGCCCCGCAGGCCGTCGTTGGCGCCGCTTGCCAGGATGACGATGTCGGGCGCGAGGCTGGTCAACACCCACTCGATCCGTGCGAGCATTCCGCTGCTGGTCTCGCCGCTGATGCCGGCATTGACCACCCGGTAGGGCAGGCCGGCCTCGGCGAGCATGCGGGCCAGCTGGGCGGGGTAGGCCTCGTGTTCCTCCAGGCCGTAGCCGGCCGTCAGGCTGTCGCCCACGGCCACGATGGTGCCCAGGGGTTCCGGCGTGCCGACGGCCGGGCGCGGCGCAGGTGCCGGGGGCGCCTCCGGTTCGCTGCAGCCGCCAAGGGTGAAAGCCGCAGCGGCCGCGGTCAGAAAAATCATGGCGTACAGTTGGGAGCGGGTCATTCCTCCGCCTGTTCTCTTAAGAAATCCGCCGGCTTCTGTCTCAGGATGGTCCGGGAGGCGAACAGGCCGACCGCCACCACCACCGCGACGGCGCCGCCGATCATCGCCAGCAGCTCCCGGAAGAACGGTTTATAAGCAATATCCAGGACAATTTCAACCACGCCGGCGCTGGTGGCCTGGGCCAGCATGGCGGCGATGGCGCTGCTGGTGAGCCCCAGGAAGAGGTTTTCCAAGGTCAGGACCCGGCGCACGAATGCCCCCCGGGCCCCCAGAATCTTGAAGTAGACCGCTTCGCGGGTGCGCGCCAGGCGCGTGGCAAGGATCGAGCTGACCATGATCAGAAGGCCCGCCAGCAGGCTAAAGGCCGTGAAGAAGCGGATGATTCCCGAGAGCCGGCGCAGGATGCCGGCAAAATTCGCCAGGGTGGTGGTCAGGTCCACGACGCTGATGTTGGGAAAGCGGGCCACCACCCGGTTCTGGAGATCGGCGATCTGTTCGGGCGGCACCCGCACGGCCGAGAAAATCGTCTGGGGGGCGTCGGCCAGCAGGGCATCCGGGAAAACGAAATAGAAAAACGGGCCGACGGTTTCATGGGTCCGGGTGCGGATGCTGGCGATGCGCGCCGTCAGGGGAACCCCCTGGATCACGAAGCGCAGCCGGTCGCCGACCGCCATGGGCTGCATCTCTACCACGGTGTCCAGCACCGAGACCTGGGGCTCCTGCCAATCATCGCGAAACAGTGTGCTCCCGGCGATCAGGGCCTCGTCCTCCAGGAGGTGGTGGCGGTAGGTGAGGTTGAAGGTCCGGGAGAGCCTGTCGCCCCGCCGCCGGCGCTCGGCGGCCGGGTCGATGGGCACGTCGTTGATGGCCGCAAGGCGCGCCCGGATGACCGGGAAAAACGGCGCCGGGACGCCCAGCAGCTCGGCGAACGCGTCCTTCTGGGCGGGCTGAATGTCAAGGAAAAAGAGATTGGGGGCTTCCGGCGGGTAGGAGCGCACAAAGGCCGCATCGAGGTTGGCCTCGATCAAAAAAATCGTGAAAAGGGCGGTCAGCGACGCGGTCAGGGTAACGAGAATCGTGCGAGTGGCGTTGCCGGGCCGGTAAAGGCCCTTGACCGCCTGGCGCATGGCCAGGGCGCGCAGCCGCAGCCTGCGCAGGAGCAGGAGGGCAGTCCCGCTCAAGGCGGCGGAAATCAGAATCAGGGCCAGCAACCCCAGCAGAAAATAGCCGCCGGCCTCGGCGCTGCCCAGCCGCAGCGAGACCGCCGCCATGAAAAGCGCCAGCACCAAGCCGGCGCCGGTGTAGTACGGCAGGCCGCGCGGGGGGCTGAGGGGCTCCTTGCGCAGCAGCAGGCCGGGCTTGAAGCCTTTCAGTCGGTAGAGCGGCAGAAACGAGAAAATTCCCACCACCAGAACCCCGAAAATCGCACCCTCGGCCACCGCTCGCCAGGGCAGGGTGTAGGCCAGGCCTTCGGGCAGCAGGTCCGCGAAAAGCACCGGCATCAGAGGCTGCAGGACTAGACCGAGACCGATTCCGGCGCCGGTGCCGGCCGCACCGAGTAAGGCCACCATGGCCAGAAAGTGGCGGGTGATGAAGGCCCCGCTGGCCCCCAGGGTTTTGATGATGGCGATGGTGGCAACGTTTTCGCGGATCAGGGCACTCAGGCTACTGTACATCCCGAAGCCTGCCAGCATCAAGGTGAAGATCCCGATCAGGTTGAGAAAAAAGATCAGGTTGTCAAAGAAGCGTTTGATCCGCGAAGGCGCCGAGCGGAAGGTCTCCACCCGCTCCTGACCGGCCGGCACCCGGCTGCGCAGCGCGGCCGCGACCTTCTCGGCGTCCTCGGCGGGGCCGAGTTTAAGCAGCAGGCGGTGGGAAACCCGGCTGCCCTTCTGGACCAGGTCAAGGGCCGCCAGGTCCGCCAGGGCGACGAATACCCGGGGGCCCAGGGCGAAGAAGTTCACCGGGCGGTCGGGCTCGGCGAGCACCACGTCGGCGATGGTGAGGGTGGCCTCGCCCACCTGGAGGGGGTCGCCAATTTTCAGCTGCAGGCGGTCCAGCAGGGTCTGCTCGACGATTGCCGTGCCGGGCTCGAGGGCTTCCGCGAAGCTGCGCCCGGAGCGCAGCCCCACCAGACCGTAGAAGGGGTAGCCCGGGCCGACCACCTTGATCTCTGCCAGGAGCGAGGCATCATTGCCCGCGGTGCGTACCACCGAGTAGAACTCGTAGACTCTGGCCGCGGCGATCCCTTTCGCGCGCGTCAGCTCGGCCACGGCGGCGGCCAGGGGCTCCGCTATGGGGAAACGGGAGCTGATGATCACATCGGCGCCCTGGAGTTTGCGCTGGTCCTGCAGCAGGACGGCCCGGATGTTTTCGAAAAAACCGCCCAGGGCCACCAGGGTCACCAGCGACAGGGCCGTGCAGAGCACGAAGACCGTCGCCTGTCGGCGCGAGCGGACCAGCTGCCGCCAGACGAAGCGCTTATTGAGCATCGGCCGGCCCCTGTGCGGGCGTCGCCACGATGCGCCCGTCCTGAAGGGTGATGCAGCGGTCGGCCGCCCGGGCGATGGCCTCGCTGTGGGTCGCCATTACCAGGGTGGAGCGCTGCTCCTGCCGAAGGGTCTGCAGCAGCGCGAGAATGGTCTGGCTGTTGCGGGAGTCGAGGTTGCCGGTGGGCTCGTCGGCAAAGACGATCCGGGGCTGGTTGACCAGCGCCCGGCAGAGGGCCACCCGCTGTTTTTCCCCTCCCGAGAGTTGGTGCGGCAGGCTGTCCAGGCGCTCGGCCAGGCCCACCCGCTGCAGCAGTGCGCGGGCCCGCTCACCGGCCTGGGGGTCGCCCATGAGCTCGGCCGGAAACATCACGTTTTCCAGCGCGCTGAGCGCCGGCACCAGATGAAAGGCCTGGAAAACGAAGCCGATGGTGCGGTTGCGAAGCGGCGCGAGATCGTCCTCGGGCAGGTCAGTGATGTCGCTGTCGCCGATGCGGATGCGGCCGCTGGTGGGCCGGTCGATCCCGGAGAGCAGGCTCAGCAGGGTGGACTTGCCGCTGCCGCTGGCGCCCGTGATCACGAGAAATTCCCCGTCGCGAACCGCCAGCGACACATCGTCCAGGACGCAGATTTCACGGCTGTCGATGCGGTAGGTCTTGGTGAGGTTCCAAGCTTCAAGCACGGTCATGGAAGCATCTCCGGGGGTGAGGGTTGCGAATCAAAGGAGAACTTAACGCCGGTCGAACAGGTTGGCAAGCTGTCCGCAGAGCACGCCGCCCCCCGTCCGCTATGGCCCGGAAATGTCGATCCACAGATAGCGGTAGCCGTCCAGGATCAGGTCGCCTCCCGCCGGCAGGGGTCGCTGGCTCAAGAGTTCGAGGCCGTCCGCTGCCATCCCCGCGGCGGACAGGGTATCGGCCGTCACGACCTGTTCGAATTCCGAAAAATTGTTGATCACCAGCAGCCGCTGGGCGCCGTCGCTTCGCAGATAGGCGAACAGGTGCGGATTGGGGCTGTCCACCAGCTCCATGCCGCCGTTGCGCAGCGCCGGGGTTTGCTTGCGGAGCTTGAAAAATTTGGCCATCTCGTGGAAAAAGCGCCATTCCAGGGTGTCGCCATCGGTCAGATCGTCGGCGGCCGCCCAGCGTTTTTTGGAGCGGTGCACCCATCGGCTGTCGTTGACCTTGTCCGGATCGGACAGGAAGGTGTAGTCGTTCAACATCCCGTATTCATCGCCCGCGTAGAGCAGCGGAATCCCGCCCACGCTGACCATGATGCTGCGCAGCATGTTGATCCGGCGTACGGCCAGCTCGATCAGGACGTTGTCCTCGGTCTCCAGGGCCGCTTCCAGGCCGGCCAGGGAGGAGAGCGTGCCGGATATGCGCAGATCGCCGTTGTTGGGGTTGAACTGAAACGGCACCCCGCGGGCAAAGGACCCCGGGAAGCGGCCGGTGTAAAAGTCGTTCAGGAACTTGCGGTGCGCCCGGGGATCGGCGCCCACCCGCCAGGCGTCGTGGTCGTCGAAGGTCCAGCCGATATCGTCGTGGCAGCGCAGGTAATTGACCCACGAGCAGCCCTGGGGAATTCGTTGGCGATTGCGCAGGGAATGGATCAAGAGCTTCGTCTCGCGTGTGGCCAGCGCCTCCCACAGCAGCGACATCAGCAGCGGGTTGTAGGAAAGTTGGCACTCTTCCAGGTGGACGTACTTGACGACCTCGTCTGGGTGGACGATGGCCTCGGACTTGAAGACCATGCCGGGCGCGACAATCCGGGTCATGGCGTTGAAGGCCTGGATGATGGTGTGGGCCTCGGGCTGGTTCTCGCAATCGGTCCCCATCCGCTTCCAGATAAAGGCCACGGCGTCCAGACGCAGCACCTCGATCCCCTGGTTGGCCAGAAAAAGCATCTCCTCGGCCATGGCCCGCAGTACGGCCGGATTGGCATAGTTCAAATCCCACTGGTAGCTGTTGAAGGTTGTCCAGACCCAGCGCTTGAGTTCGTCGTTCCAGGTGAAACTCCCCTGGCGGACGGTGGGAAAGATGTCCCGCAAATGGGCCTGATAACGATCCACCAGGTCGCGGTCGGTGAAGGTCAGATAGTAGTCCAGATAGTCCGGGTCCCCGGCCTTGGCCCGGCGGGCCCAGGCATGCTCGTCGGAGGTGTGGTTGAACACGAAATCCAGCACCAGGCTGATGCCCCGTTCGCGCAGCGCCGTCGCCAGGCGGGAAAGATCTTCCATGGTGCCGAGATCGGGGTTGACGGACCGGTAGTCGCTGACAGCGTAGCCACCGTCGTTTTCCCCATGGGGCACCGCGAACAGGGGCATCAGGTGCAGATAGGTCACCCCGAGCTTCTCGAAATAAGGGATGTGATTTTCGAGCCCCGCCAGATTATTGCTGAAAAGATCCACATACAGGACGATGCCCACCACGTTTTCGGAGGTGTACCACAACGGATCGGTCTCGCGCGCCGCATCGTGCCGGCGCAGGGCTTGGGGGCGGTCCAGCCAGCAGCCGGTCAGAAGCTCGAGCACCTGCTCCAGGGTGTAGAAAAAGTCAAACTGCCACCCGTAAAGATCGTGCAGGCAGGCAAACAGGCGCTCCCACTCCCGGTCGAGGCGCTCCTTGAAAAGTTGCCACTGCTGTGGATGCTCGGCCAGCCGCTTTTCATGATTCTTCTCGATCCGCGGCAGCAGCCGCTCAAGTGAGCTGCGGGCTGCCGCCTGTCGCCATTCCAGGCGCGCCATCGAACCGCCTCCTTTCCCTCAAGACGATGCATGACCCAAAACCCCGCACAAGGCGGCTGCCGGCCCGGGACAGCCGCGGCCCGGCGCCTTTCGATGCCCTCGGGGTTTTGGAGATTTTTAAAACTTCAGAATAGCGAACTGGCGGCGGTCTGACAATAGGTGATGAAACTTATTTTGGGGAATGTGGGCTTACTGAAGCGGCTTTTTCCGGGGCGCTTCATGGGCACCTCCTTGGAAAGGTGGCGCCCCGAGGCCAAGGCGGTGATGGGCGACGTTGTTCGGGACGGTTCCGGGCCTTCGATCCTCCGGCCTCCCCGCAAGGCAGCGTCCCCGGTTTCTGCCAGAACCTGGGACCGGCTTGCCGCACCAGGTGGGGTCCAGCCGGGGTTGGCGGCGTCTGCGGCAAGCCCCCCTTCGGGGGGTGGAAGGTTGTCAGTCTCGGAAACGGCGGCGAATCGCCTCCTGCTCCTTGGGGGGGAGCCGGTCCCAGTTGTCCAGCTGCCGGCGCAGCTGCTGACGTTCGGCATCCGGGAGATCCTGCCACTGCTGAAAGCGCTTCTGGTAAAGCCGGCGGGATTCCGGCGGCATCCGCTCCAACTCCTGCTGGCGGCGCCGCAGCTTCGCCTGCTCCTCGGGGGGAAGCGCCTGCCACTTGCGGTACTGTTGCTGGAGGTGCTGCCGATCCTGGTCGGAGAGCGCCTCCCGGTCGCCGCGGCCTCTGTTTCGCTGGGCCAAAAAAAGGCTTGCGGGCTCATCCGACGTCCACGGCCCCAGGATCGGTTGCGGCGTCTCCAGCCCCGCCGCCGGCGGCAGCGCCCCGGGGGCGGTAGTCGGGACGGAAAGGGTCAGCAGGCAGGCGGCCAGCACGGCCCCCAGCCGTCCAAGCCACATCGAGACGGGTTTACGCATAACGGGGATCATGACCCAATTCGGCCTCCCATGCCGGCAATTCGGGTTTGGGCAAACGGCCATAGTCGCGGCTGTCCACCACGCGCACCAGGCGCTGAATGTCTTCCAGTTCCTCGAGCATCTCCAGGTTGTTGAGGATCTCGATATCCTCGTAGAGGGCCGGCTCTTCCTTGGCGGGGTTAGCGGTGGTGTGCAGCGGCGGCTGTGGCTGGACCCCCGGCAGGGCCAGCCAGATCAGCACCGCGACGGCGGCCCCGGCGGCGGCCAGGGCGGGCAGACGCCAAAAGCCGGGGGATGGCAAAAAGCGGCGCCAGCCGTTTTGCCGCTTGCGGTCGGCGGCCAGGGCGCTCCGGATGGCGCGTGTCAGATCGGCCTGCTCGGCGCTCGAGCGCTCCGGTGGGGCGAGCGCCGCCTTGGCGGTTTGCAGCAGCTGCGTCAGCCGCTCCTTTTCTTGGCGGCAGGCGCTGCAGCCGGTCAGGTGGTCGTTCAGGGTGGGGCGTTCGGCGGGCGGCAGTTCGCCGTGAACCGCGGCCCACAGAAGCGCCTGGTAGTGGCTGCAGGTTTTCATGGTCTTTTTCTCCTTCGGGCAATCGTCATCGTTCGGCATAGGCCGCCAGGGCCACGCGCAGGGCGCGGGTGGCGCGAAACAGGTGGCTCTTGACGGTCCCCTCGGCGGCCCCCATGATGCGGGCGATATCCCGCAGACTCATCTCCTCCTGGATCTTGAGCTGGAAGACCAGCCGCTGCTTGGGCGGCAGGGTTTTGAGGGCGGCTTTTAGATCGCGCCGCATTTCCCGGTCGCTCAGGCTCTGGAGGGGGTCCGAGCAGGTGTCGCAGGCGGCATTTTCCGCCGGATCGCCCCCGGTCGGTTCCTCCTCGCCGCGCCGGCCTCCGAAGTGCAGCAGCCGCCGCCAGCGCTGCCGCCGTCTGCGCGCATCAAGGCAGGTGTTGACCACGATGCGGTAAAACCAGGTGTAAAAGCGCGCCTCGCCCTTGAAGCCGGGGAGGCTGCGAAAGGCCTTGAGAAAGGCCTCCTGGGAGAGGTCGCGGGCCTCCTCGGGGTCCCCGTCGCACATGCCGTAGGCGATGTGGTAGACTTTCTCCTGGTAGCGGCGGACCAGTTCGTCGGTCGCCCGGCTGTCGTCGGCGCACGCCCGCACCGCCAGGGCCTCATCCGTCCAGGACGAAACGGCCCCGCCCGATGCGGGGGCCTCCGCCCGCAGGGGCTGGGCAGCCGTCAGTTTGTCGCACACCATCCCCACCTGTCAGCGTCCTTTTCCCACACCGGCCCGGCCGCATCGGGATGCGGCCGGGAAGGGTTGCGGTGCATATATCACGGGGACCCGATGCCCGGCAAGCAGCGTCGACCCCCGCTGGGGGAGGATCAGTGGCGGCCCCAACCCAAGCCGCCGGACGACAATCGATGCCCCCAACTCGGAGCCTGGAAGCGATGGAACCCGCCGGCGGGTCCTCGGCCGTAAAAATGTGGCCAGCGGTGGGCGGAGCCGCGGAAGCGGCCACAGTCGCGATGGCTGCCCCGGTGAAACCTGTGGTCCCGGCGAATGTTGTTTTGGGACTGGTAGATGTGACGGCCGGCCCGGTTATGCATGCGGTTTAGGCGCCCCGCCTCAAACCGGCTGAGGCGGCCGTCGGAGAGGGCCCGGTGCCGGTAATCCCGAATGCGGTGCTGCTCGCGGGTCAGTCTTCCGTATTCGTGGGGGGTGATATCGCCGCTGCGAACACCGCTGTAGATCTCCCGCTGCTGGTTGTGGTGGCGGCTCCGGCGGGGGCCTTCGGCCCAGGCCAGGGTCCCCGCCAGAAAAACCATACCGATGATCAGAAAACCGATCTTGATGGCGTTTGATTTCATCTCGTCCCTCCTTTGGGTTGCGGTTTTGCCCCTTTAGACGCCGGGGGAGCCGAAAGGTTTACATGCTGACGCAAAAAAAAAGAGACCCGCCCGCCGGCGGCTCTGGCCGCAGGGTCTGAGAGATGCTATGAAACGGAAAAGGCCGCCTGAACCGGACGGCTGCCCGCACCGGCATTTGAGTCCCCAAACCGGCCGAGCCGCGGCAAGGGGGGGCCCATCTTCCACATTCCAAGGAGGAACGTCATGATCAAATACACCGGTGTCAACCACCTGGCTTTGGCCACCGGGGACATGGACCGGACCATCCGCTTCTGGCGCGACCTGCTGGGCATGCGCCTGGTGGCCGGGCTGGGCCGGCCGGGCTACCGGCACTACTTTTTCCAGATTTCGGAAACCGACCTGGTGGCCTTCTTCGAGTGGCCGGAGGTCGCACCGCTGCCCGAAAAGGACCACGGCCGACCGGTTACGGGGCCTTTCGGCTTCGACCACGTCTCCTTCGGGGTCGAGAGCGCGGAGGATCTCTGGGCGCTCAAGGCCCGCCTGGAGGCGGCCGGGGTCTTCGTCTCCGAGGTCATCGACCACGGGTTCATCCACTCCATCTATGCCCATGACCCCAACGGGATTCCCATCGAGTTCAGCCACGAGGTCCAGGGGGTGGACGTGCGCCGCAACCCGGTCATGCGCGACAGCGCGCCCTCGGCTGTCACGCGCGAGGGCGCAGATCCCCAGGACGGGGTCTGGCCCCCGGCCCCACCGCAACAGGTGAGCAACGAAGACCGGGTCGTCTACCCGGGAGCCGGCAGCGAGCTGTTTCACCAGAAGGAAAAATCCCGCTGAGGGCGGCGCTGGTAAAGCCTGGGCGGGCCACGCACCCCGCACAAGGGGGGGTGACATATGGGAGCGATTGAAATGCGGGTTGACCTTTAAGAAAAATAATGTTAATGGATAAAAATTATCATTTAAGACAAAGAGGCCTCCCTTGGCAGACCCCGGAAAAAGATTTGAAACCATCATCCAAAAATTAAAGGATAGTGGTCACAAGATAACGCCCCAGCGGCTGGCGATCGTCAAAATTCTCGCCAAAAGTGAAGGCCATCCCAGTGTTGAAAACATCCATGGCCAGATAAAAAAAGACTTTCCCACAACCAGTCTTGCCACTGTTTATAAAAATATCGTCACCATTAAATCACTTGGTGAAGTTCTCGAGTTGGGGTTCCCAGACGGGAGCAACCGCTATGACGGCAACAAGCCTCACCCCCACCCCCACGTTATCTGCATCAAGTGTAAAAAGATCGTCGACCCGCACCTGGATAGCCTGGATGAAATGAAAAAAGAGGTCGCAATGGAGACCAATTTCAAAATTCTGAATCACAGGTTGGACTTTTTCGGTATCTGCAGCACGTGTATGGCAGAGAAAGCGTAATAATTTTTTTTCGACTTCAATTGATAATCGTCAGCGACAATACGTACCCGATTTCGCGCTATACGAATGGTCTGAAGTTCTCCCAACGATCCTTCAAGCCCTCCATGGTCGCCGAAGCAACCGCTACACCCGCTGAAGTCGAAAAGATTGAAGGGCACCGGAGCCAGATATTCCTGACGGCACGGTGCATTACTTAAAAACAACGAAAGGAGAAACCCCATGAATGAAGAAAGCAAGCAGCCGGTAATGGGATCCACCGTTCGCGGCGGCGCGATGAACCGGGACTGGTGGCCGAACCAGTTGAACCTCAAGATTCTGCATCAGCACTCGAACTTGAGCAATCCCATGGGGGAGGCGTTCAACTACGCCGAGGAATTCAAGAAGCTCGACCTGAAAGCCCTCAAAAATGACCTCTACGCGCTGATGACCGACTCCCAGGACTGGTGGCCGGCCGATTGGGGTCACTACGGGGGGCTTCTCATCCGGATGGCGTGGCACAGCGCCGGCACCTACCGCCAGGGCGACGGCCGCGGCGGGGCGGGCTCCGGCAATCAGCGTCTGGCGCCGCTGAACAGCTGGCCCGACAACGTCAACCTCGACAAGGCGCGCCGCCTGCTCTGGCCCATCAAGCAGAAGTACGGCCGCAAGATCTCCTGGGCCGACCTGATGGTCCTCGCCGGAAACTGCGCCCTGGAGTCGATGGGATTTAAGACCTTCGGCTTCGGCGGCGGGCGCGAGGACGTCTGGGAGCCGGAAGAGGACATCTACTGGGGCGCCGAAGAGGAGTGGTTGGCCACCAGCGACAAGCCCAAGAGCCGCTACAGCGGTGAGCGGGACCTGGAAAACCCGCTGGCCGCCGTGCAGATGGGCCTGATCTACGTCAACCCCGAAGGACCGGACGGCAACCCGGACCCGGTGGCCTCCGGCCGCGACGTTCGCGAAACCTTCGCGCGCATGGCGATGAACGACGAGGAGACCGTCGCCCTGGTCGCCGGCGGGCACACCTTCGGCAAGTGCCACGGCGCCGGCCCCGCGACCCATGTGGGCCCCGAGCCCGAGGCCGCCCCCATCGAGGAGCAGGGCCTCGGCTGGAAGAGCAGCTTCGGCAGCGGCAAGGGGGGTGATACGATCAGCAGCGGCATTGAGGGTGCCTGGAAGCCGCATCCCACCCGATGGGACATGGGCTATCTTAAGGTGCTGCTCAAATACGACTATGAGCTGGTCAAGAGCCCAGCCGGCGCGCATCAGTGGCTGGCCAAGGACGTGGCCGAAGAGGACATGATCGCCGACGCCCACGACCCTTCCAAGAAGCACCGGCCGATGATGACCACGGCGGACCTCTCGCTGAAGTTCGACCCGATCTATGCGCCCATCTCGCAGCGCTTCCTGGAGAACCCCGAGGAATTCGCCGATGCCTTCGCCCGCGCCTGGTTCAAGCTGACCCACCGCGACATGGGCCCGCGTTCGCGCTACCTCGGCCCGGAGGTCCCGGCCGAGGATCTGATCTGGCAAGACCCGGTGCCGGCGCTGGATCACGAGCTGATCGACGAAAAGGACGTCGCCGGGCTCAAGGGCAAGATCCTCGCCTCGGGGCTGTCGATCCCCCAACTGGTCTCCACCGCTTGGGCGTCGGCGTCCACCTTCCGCGGCTCCGACAAGCGCGGCGGCGCCAACGGGGCGCGCATCCGGCTTGCGCCGCAGAAGGATTGGGAGGTCAACCAGCCGGCCCAGTTGAAGACCGTGCTGCAGACCCTGGAGGGAATCCAAAAGGCGTTCAACAGCGCGCAGTCCGGCGGGAAGAAGGTCTCGCTGGCCGACCTGATCGTCCTGGGCGGATGCGCCGCCGTCGAGCAGGCGGCGAAAAATGCCGGCCACGACGTGAGCGTGCCCTTCGCACCGGGACGCACGGATGCCACGGCGGAGCAAACCGACGTGGTATCGTTCGGCGTACTGAAACCGCTGGCCGACGGCTTCCGCAACTACCGCAAGACCAAATTCAGCGTATCTGAAGAGGAACTGCTGGTGGATCGGGCCCAGTTGCTGACCCTGACCGCCCCCGAGATGACGGTTCTGGTCGGCGGGATGCGCGTCCTGAACGCCAACTTCGGCGGCTCCCCCCACGGCGTTTTCACCAAGCGGCCCGAGACGCTCACCAATGACTTCTTCGTGAACCTGCTGGACATGGGCACCGTATGGCAGCCAACCTCGGAGGACGGCGACGTGTTCGAAGGGCGCGATCGCGTGAGCGGTGAACTGAAGTGGACCGGCACCCGGGTGGACCTCGTCTTCGGTTCCAACTCCCAACTCCGGGCCGTGGCGGAGGTCTACGCAAGTGAGGACTCCCAGGAGAAGTTCGTGCACGACTTCGTGGCGGCATGGAACAAGGTCATGAACCTCGACCGCTTCGAGCTGGCCTGACCGGGGCATAAACCTCTTCGGGGGCTTCTGAAGCGTATTGGCAAGCTGCGAATCGGATGATCGGAAAGCGATATCCGCCATGAATGGACGGATGCTTTAGACGCTCACGAGAGCTGTCAACCACATAGGAGGGCGGCGTTTCAATCCAATCTGAAACGCCGCCCTTTCTTTTTGGCCCTTAGAGTCCGCCAGTCGATGAATTGGACCCAAAAATACATAAGCGCCTCAAAAATGACGCCTTCCGCTTCCGGTCGCACCCGCATGGCACATGAACATATGAATGGACGTTCCCATTTGTTCACAGTCCCTTTACCAATTTGTGTTGCACCC
>JAJDNY010000042.1 GCA_022340425.1 Desulfobacteraceae bacterium
TCGACCGCAATTCCTCGCGGTAGGGGCCCAGAAGCTGGTAAAGGCTCTCCGGGGCGCTGATGGTGACGGCGGCATCCAGGGAATGCCCCACCCGTTTTTCAACCCGGGCCCCTTCGACGGCTTTGGAAACCTCCCCCCGCAGAGCCAGAATCCGGTCCCATTTTTGCGCCAGATCAGGGTCCTGAAATTCCGCTGCAACTGTCGGCAGCGCGGCCAGATGCACGCTGGCCTCACGGCCGGAAGTGGTCGGCATGAATTTCCAGATCTCCTCGGCGGTAAACGGCAGCACCGGCGCCATCAAGCGCACCATGGCGTCGGCCAGCGCCAAGAGCACCGTCTGGGCGCTTCGGCGCTCAGGGGAGTTTTGGGCCGAGGTATAAAGGCGGTCCTTGAGAACGTCCAGATAGAAGGCCGAGAGCTCCACCGTGCAGAAATTGTAGAGGCTGTGGTAGATCAGATGAAACTCGTAGGTGTCGTAGGCCTTGCGGGCCCTCTGAACCAGCAGCTGAAGCCGGTGCAGGGCGAAGCGGTCGATCTCCGGCATGGCCGCCGGCGCCACCTGGTCCCGCGCCGGGTCGAAGTCTGCGAGGTTGCCCAGCAAAAACCGGCAGGTGTTGCGGATCCGGCGGTAGGCGTCGCTGAGCTGGTTGAGGATTTTGTCGGATATCCGGATGTCGTCGCGGTAGTCCGAGGCGGACACCCACAGGCGCAGGATCTCGGCCCCGTAGTGATCGATGACCTCCTTGGGGGCGATGATGTTGCCCAGGGACTTGGACATCTTCTTGCCGTCGGCGTCCACCACGAAGCCGTGGGTGAGCACCGAGCGGTAGGGGGCCCGCCCGCGGGTGCCGACCGCCGTCAGAAGCGAGCTGTGGAACCAGCCGCGGTGCTGGTCGCTGCCTTCCAGGTAGAGGTCCGCCGGCCACTTCAGATAGGGCCGCTGCTCCAGCACCGCCGCGTGACTGACACCCGAGTCGAACCAGACATCCAGAATATCGGTCTCCTTTTCGAGGTTGCGGCCCCCGCAGCCGTTGCAGACGGTTTCAGGGGGCAACAGCTCGGCTGCCGGTTTTTCGAACCAGATGTCGGCGCCGTGAACTATAAAAAGGGCGTAGACGTGGTCAAAAACCTCGCGGGTCGCCAGGATTTCGCCGCAGTCGGCGCACTGAAAGGCGGTGATCGGAACCCCCCAGGCCCGCTGGCGCGACACGCACCAGTCCGGCCGGTTCTCGATCATCCCGTAAATCCGCTCCCGACCCCAGCGCGGCACCCACTGGACACGGTCGATCTCGGTGAGGGCTTTCTGCCGCAGGCCGGTTTTCTCCATGGAGATAAACCACTGGGGCGTTGCCCTGAAAATGACCGGCTGTTTGCAGCGCCAGCAGTGGGGATAGGCGTGGCTGATCTGCTCCTCAGCCAGCAGGGCCCCCTGGGTCTTGAGTTTGGCATTGATGTTGGGGTTGGCGTCAAAAACGAACTGGCCGCTGAAAAATCCCACCTCGTCCGTGAAGCGCCCCTGGTCGTCCACCGGCGAATAGGCGTCGATATCGTACTGCAGCCCGACCTCGTAGTCCTCGCGGCCGTGGCCGGGGGCCGTATGAACGCAGCCGGTGCCGGCCTCCAGGGTGACGTGGTCACCCAGCACGATCAGGGAATCGCGGTCGTAGAGGGGATGGCGGCAGCGCTTGCGCTCCAGCTCGCGGGGGTTGACCGCGGCGAGGATCTCGTAGTCCGGGATGCCGAAGGTCTGCATGCAGGCGGCCACCAGTTCACGCGCCAGAACCAGGACCTCGCCGTTGCGGGTGTCGACTGCGACATAATCAAAATCCGGGTGCAGGGCCACCGCCAGGTTGGCCGGAATGGTCCACGGGGTCGTGGTCCAGATGACCAGGAAGACCTTGCGGCCGGCCAGCGCCGGAAAGGCCGCCCCCAGGTCGTCCTGGAGGGCGAACTTGACGTAGATCGACGGCGAGTCGGCGTCGTAGTACTCGATTTCCGCCTCGGCCAGGGCGGTCTGGCAGTGGTTGCACCAGTAGATCGGTTTTTTGCTCTTGAAAAGGCTGCCGTCCTGGGCGAACTTGCCGCACTCGCGGGCGATGATCGCCTCGTAGGCGTAGTCCATGGTCAGATAGGGGTTGCCCCACTCCCCCATGACCCCCAGGCGCTTGAATTCCTCGCGCTGGATATCGATGAATTTCTCGGCATAGCGCCGGCAGCGTTTGCGCACCTGGACCATGGAAAGGGTGCTCTTCTCGGCCCCCAGCTCCTTGTCCACATTGTGTTCGATGGGCAGCCCGTGGCAGTCCCAGCCGGGAACGTAGACCGCGTCGAAACCGGCCATCTGGCGGGAGCGCACGATGATATCCTTCAAAATCTTGTTCAGCGCCGTGCCGATATGGATGTGACCGTTGGCATAGGGAGGACCGTCATGCAGGATGAAGCGTTCCCGCCCCCGGGAGGCCGCGCGAACGGTGTCGTAGAGCCCCCCCTGCTCCCATGCTTGCAGCTGCAGCGGTTCACGCTGCGCCAGGCTGGCCTTCATGGGAAACTTGGTGGTGGGCAGATTAAGCGTTTTTTTGTAATCCATGGGTCCTCCGCGGTTTGAAATATCCGCCCCCTCTCCCCTCCAAAACTGCCGCGCTGGTGCTCCCAGCGCGCCCGCAAGCCGATGGATCCGGCGCCGCATCGGCCGCGGCGATTCAACCAGGCGATTTTTGATTTGCGGGGGGAGTCGGGCCTTGGCTTTACCGAAGCTGTTGAAACTATGCTACAAGCCTTTGGGCTGTCAAGCCAAAAGGCGGACAACGCGCCGGTCAGAGATTCCGGCGTGAGGGGTCTTCGGCAGCTTGCAGGACCACGATGGCGCGGCGGTCACCCGAAGGGGGCAGGGCGAAGGTGTCGATCCGAACCTCCAGCTGCGGCAAAATCGGCGGCGCCCCTGGCCCCTGGCCGCCGCGGGCAGCGGTCAGGGCTGCCACCTCGGCTTCGGCGCTTGGCCCTTTCAAGGCCACCAACCGCCCGCCGGGCGCCAGCAGGGGCAGGCCGACGGCGACAAATCCGGCCAGATCGGCAAAGGCGCGGCAGATCACCACGTCATAGCAACCGGCCTGGTGGCGATCGGTGGCCAGGGCCTCCACCCGCACATGGCGGGCCAGCGTCTGTTCCAGGGCGAGGGTGCGGATGAGATGGTTGAGAAAACTGACCTTGCGGCGGGCGGCGTCGACCAGGGTCACCACCAAGGCCGGTCTGGCGATTTTGAGCGGGATTCCCGGAAAGCCGGCCCCGGAGCCGATGTCCAGCAGGTGCCCGCCGGGCGGCAGGACCCGCAGCGCGGCGACCGCGTCCACAAAATGCTTGACCGCCACCGCCGCCGGGTCGGTGATGGCCGTGAGGTTGATCTTTTGATTCCAACGCAGCAGTTCGCGCGCGTGAACCGCGAACATTTCCGTGGCCGCGGGACTGATGTCGACCCCCAGCCGGCTGGCAGCGTCTCGGATCATGCGCTGCCAATCGCTCGAGCCGATGATCATTGCACGCCGTTGGCCTCCGGGGGCGCAGGCTTTTCGACCGCGTCGTGGAAGTCCATTAAAATGGTGACGTCCGACCCCCCGTCGGAGAGCATCCGGGCGTTGGGGTAGCGTTTTCTAAAGACGTGCAGCATGCCCTTGTTTTCGCGCAGCACGGTGGCACTAAACTTTTTGTAGTCGTTGAGCTTGGCGATCCGCTCCAGTTCCCCCAGCAGGTAGGATGCGACCCCCTGCCCCTGGTAATCCTCGCGCACCACGAAGGCAACCTCGGCAGTGGCCTCGTCGGCCATGGCATAGGAGCCGATCGCCATGATTTCCTGGTGCCCGCCCTTTTGGACCAGACCGATGAGCGACATGTTCTTGCGGTAATCCACACTCGCCCACTGTTTTTGCACCACCTCGTGGGAGAAGAGCTTCATCTTGTAGAAAAAGCGGTAATAAATCGTCTTTTCCTGCAGCGAGTAGAAAAAATTGCGGAAGGCGAATTCGTCCGAGGGCAGCAGCGGCCGGAAATCAATGGTCTTGCCGTTTTTAAGCCGCATGGCGCTCTTGTAGCCTTCGATGAAGATCAGATCCTCGGTGGTGGGGGTGAGCTGGTCGGCAAAGATGTAGTGGCGTTTCTTGGCCATCTCGATCAGCTCTTCGCGGAATTTGGGGTGGGCAATCTGGGCCAGTTCCACCACCCGTTGGTAGATCCCTTTGCCCTTGAGTTCGGCGATGCCGTATTCGGTCACCACGAAGTTGACATCCGCACGGGTGGTGGCGACACCGGCGCCCTCGCTTAAATGCGGTACGATCCGGGAGACCTTACCGTTCTGGGCCGTGGACGGCAGGGCGATGATCGAAAACCCGCCCTTGGACATGGCGCTGCCGCGGATGAAATCCACCTGGTCGCCGATCCCGCTGTAGAAGAGATACCCCATGGAGTCGGTGCAGACCTGTCCGGTCAGGTCGACCTCGAGGGCGCTGCTGATGGAAATGAGATTGTCGTTGCGGGCAATCTCGGTGGGGTTGTTGACGAAGTCCGAAGAACGGAAATAAAAACCCGGGTGGTTGTCCACAAAGCGGTAGAGCGCTTCCGAGCCCATGCACAGCGAGGCCACCGCACGGCCCGGGAGCAGGGTTTTTTTCTTGTTGGTGATCACCCCTTTTTCAAACAGGGGCATCATGCCGTCGGTGATCAGCTGGGTGTGGAGGCCGAGGTCGCGGCGTTTGTCGAGGTATTTCAAAATGGCGTTGGGCAGATGCCCGAAGCCCACTTGCAGGGTGGCACCGTCCTCCACCAGCTGCGAAACGTAATGGCCGATGCGGCGGGTGACCTCCTCGTTCTTTTTTCCCGGCACCATCTCCACCAGGGGCTCATCCTGAACTACAAAATAGTCGATATCATCCACGCGCACGAAACTGTCGCCCCAGGTCCGCGGCATCTGGGAGTTGACCTGGGCGATGACCTGGCGGGCGTTGTCCATCCCCGAGCGTGTGATGTCCACCGAGACTCCCAGACTGCAGTAGCCGAAACGGTCCGGCGGGCTCACCTGGATCAGCGCAACATCCAGCCCTATTCGGTGGGTTTCAAAGAGCGTCGGGATCTGCGAGAGGTAGGTGGGAATATAGTCGATCTTGCCCTCGAAGGCCGCTTTGCGCATCTGGGCGCTGATGAAAAAGAGCTTCAGCGAAAAGCGGCGGTGGAAATCCGGCTCCCCCACATAGCGCGAGAGGGTGGATGACAGCATCTGGTAGACCATGATATCCTGCATATGGGGATCGTTGACCATGGTGCGGATCAGATGCTGCGGCTCGCCGCAGCCGGTGCCGATGAAGACGCGGCTGCCGCGGTTTATCTTGGAAATTGCCTCCTCGGCGCTGACCACTTTGGCGGGGCAGCAGGCTTTCAAGTCCATCGGGGTCCTCCCTGAAACACTGGGGTCTGTGCAGACTGCCTAAAATCACACTCGACCCATTTTTGCAACAACCACTCACGCCGGCCGCTCCCCTCCCACCCCCCAGAGGAGCCGCGCCCAAACCGCCGGAGCCTTTGCGGCCGGTTGACCCCCTTGGAAAGGGCGGTTATTTTGGGGTGACCGAAACCGGCCTGATCGACGCAAACGGCGGCAGGGCAGTGAGGCGCAGCATGGCAGCTTCCAGCGGCAGAGAGGGCGACAAGCCTTTCCAGGGGTTGAAGGCGTTGCTGGCGGAGAAATCGGTTTCGCTTCCGGCTGCGCCAGTAACAGACCCTTGCCCCACCCCTGAGCTGCGGAAAGCCCTTGAGGCCGCCGAAAAATGCCCGCTGAGCGATCGGGAGCTTTTCCTGAAGGCGATGGCGGGGGTCACCCCGCTCGCATCCAATCTGCGACGCCATCCGCGCCCGAGCACGTGCCCGCAGCCGGCGGGCGGGGAGGATTTGGCTGCAGAGGCCGACGACCTGGCGGCGCTCACGGAACTGGTGCGCAGCGGCAAAGGCTTTGTGGTTTCCGGAACACCGGAGTACATGGAAGGCATCGGGGCCTGCGCGCCCCCGGAAATCACCCGCCGGCTTCACCGGGGGGATTTCGCCATTCAGCACTTCATCGACCTGCATGGCCTGACGGTCGCCCAGGCGGCAGAGGCTTTTAACACCTTCATGCAGGCAGCGGTTCGCAGCGGAATGCGGGGGGTGCTGGTGGTTCATGGCCGGGGGCTCTCCTCGCCCGATCGGCCGGTCTTGAAGCGTGAGGTCAGCCGCTGGCTGAGCAGCGGCCCCTGGCGCAAATGGGTGATCGCCTTTGCCAGCGCCCGCTCCTGCGACGGCGGTGCGGGGGCCACTTATGTGCTCTTGCGCCGCAGGCCGCTGGCCAAGCGCCATCGCCGCAAGAGCAGGGAGCGGCCGCCGTGAAGGGGCGGCCGCTGGTCAAGACGCCTCTTTCTGCCCCAGCAGCTCAAACAACTGCAGGTCCTTCAGAATCGGATCAGTATCATCGGGCACCTCGATTGCGCGCACCTCCAGCTGGGAGCGGGAGGCCCGTCGGGTGCTCTCGCTGATCAAAATGCCGTTGGGATAGGCCTTGGTCAGTTCCTGCAGCCGGAAAACCGCATTGACCGGGTCGCCGATGACGGTGTAGTCCATTTTCATGTCAAATCCGATGTTGCCCACCACCACCTCGCCGGTGTGCAAACTGACCCCGATGTCCACCTTGGCCACGAGTTCCTTGACGAAATGCTGGTTGAGGCGCAGGACCGCGTCTTTCATCTCCAGCGCCGCCGCCACGGCATTGTCGGCAGCCATGGTGCTGGCAAGGGGTGCGCCAAAAATGGCCAGAAACCCGTCCCCGAGGTATTTATCGACGATCCCGTTGTGTTTGAAAACGATCGCACCCATGATGGAAAAAAAACCGTTGAGCAGCGAAACGGTTTTCTGCGGGCCGATTTTGCGGGTCAACCGCGAAAATCCGCGCAGATCGATATTGAGCAGGGTCAGGGTGCGGAACTCCTCGATTTCGGTCTTGCCGGTTTCCGATCCGTGGATGATCTGGTCCACGATCTCCTTGGGCACGAACTTCTGAAACATGTTGCGAATGCCCCGCTCGTGCTCCGCCATGGAGACCGTTTCGCGGTAAAGCCGGGCGTTTTCGATGGCGATGCTGACCGAAGAGGCCACCGACTGCAGCAGATCTTCGTCATTGGCATCGAAGTCGCCGCTTTTCTTGTTGAGGACCTCCAGGACACCCAGGACCTTGCCCTGGGAAATCATCGGCACGCAGAGCGCCGAGCGGGTGCTGAAACCGGTTAGACGGTCTATTTCGGGAAAAAAATGCTGGGAGGCCTGAGCATTGTTGACCATGATCGCCTCGCCGCGCGCGGCGACGTAGCCGGCGATCCCCTGCCCCAGTTTGAGCCGGATGTTTTTGAGGGCCTCGACGTCGGCGTTGAAGGCCGCCGCAAAGGAAAGGCTGTCGTCGCTTTGGACCAGAAACATCGAACCCGCCTCGGCATCCATGATGACCGCGATCATATCCATGGTGTACTTGAGCACCTGGTTGATGTCGAAGGTCGAGGATGCCAGCGAGCTGCCCAACTGCCGAATGGACTCCAACTCCCGGTCGCGCCGGGTGACGGCCTCCGAGAGGGTGGTTTTCTCGATGGCCAGCGCGACTGACTTGGCCATGGGATCGAGGATCGGGGCGGCGTCTTCAAAAACCTGCGGCTCTTCGGCCCACAAAGCCAGGACACCGCCCACCGCCCCGCTGAGCCGAAGGGGTGTCAGCAGGCAGGCGCCCTTGCTTTTGGCTCCGAAAAGTTCCACATCAACCGGACTGGAGACGGGGTCGGCGGCCTCCATGCGCCAGATGTTCTCGTGCTTGATGACCCTGTCCACCATCGACCCTTCGGCAGCATAGGGCGTATTTTTGATCAGGGTCACGGCCGCACCGAAGGCCAGGCAATCGAAAACCCGCACAATACCGGGCTGCTTGGCATCCTTCAAGAGCACCACGGCCATGTCGTAGGCCACCACGGTGTGGAATTCGTTTAAAACCGCATGCAGCAGCTCCGAGCCCCTGAAACTAGAGTTGATCACTTTGAGGGCCGAGTTGACCGAATCCAGGAGCCACCCCTGACGCTCGTTTTTCGCCAGCAGCCACAGGTTTTCATAGGTGAAGGCGGCATTGCTGAGCAGGGGGGTCAGGGCCTCGACATCCTCGGCCGTGAATTGACCGTCTTTGGCCCGGCGCGAAATCGTGAGCACCCCGACGATGTCCTTGCTGGTTTTGATGGGCATGCAGACAAACGATTTGGTTCCGTAGTGGGCGCGGTTCAACCGACCGAAACGCCGATCCTTTTCGATGTCCTCCACGATCAGCGGCGCCTTGTTGATCACCGCATACTTGGCGACGCTGGTTTCGAAATCGATCTTGTCCTCAAGCTTGATGAATTCCTCCAACCCGATGGAGGCTTTGACCGTGAAGTTTTGGCGCTCGGGGCGGTCCAGAATCAGGATCGATCCGACATCCGCCCGGGCCAGCAGGAGCGAGCGCTCCAGGGTCACGTACAGGATTTCCTCGGGATCGAAGGTCGCGTGGCAGAGTTCCGACAATTCCCGTAGGATCGAAATGTCAGCGGAGCGCTTGTCCAGCTGGCCGGAGGCTTTGCGCAGCTGCGCCTCGATGGCGTTGAAGGACCTCATGATGGCATGAAGCTCATCAGCGTCCTGCTGGAACTGGGCGGCGGGAAAATTCCGGGTGATTTTAGCGGAGAGATGGTCCGAAATCTGGCTGATCTGGTCGAAGAGCCTTCTCAGGAGGGTAAAGCCGGCGAAGGAAAACGCCATCAATCCGAGAAAAAAGAGCGGCACCAGCCGATCGGTGAGCAGGTGGTATTTCCAGCCGAAGAGAATGAAGCCGAAAATCGGGAAGATGAAAAAGAGGCCAAAAATGATGTTCAGGCGGTAATAGAGGGTCCTGTTTTTCAGCGACAGCTCGGCAACCCATTTCTCGATCTTCATCCGCCCGCCCACCCCAATTTCCCGGTTTCGTCAACCCGACCCGCTTGAAGCCGCCGCCCGTCAGAGCGCAAGACATCTATCGGTATCGTTGGAGCGGGCCCGAAACTTTAGCCCACGTAAGCGCCAGCCGGCTCCCAGCAATCCGCGCCGACGGTCGGCGCTGGGGAAAGGCTGGCGGCCACCGGCCCTCACGGGACCAGCATCCCGGCCAGCCAGAAAAGCAGCATCCCGGCCAGCACACTCGCCCCGAGGGATTTGGTTTTCAGGGCGACCCAAAGCGTGGGAACGGCCACCCAAAGTTCGCTTCTGAAAAGATCGAGGCTGCGGGGGGTGCCGCCGGTCAGCAGGGCGGGGGCCAGCAGGGCGCTGAGGATGGCGGCCGGGATGAGGTCCAGCCATTCGACAAACCAGGACGGCAGCCTGCGGCGGGCGAGAAAGGCCAGCGGCAGCCATCGGGGGATGAACGTGACCAGCCCCATCCC
>JAJDNY010000043.1 GCA_022340425.1 Desulfobacteraceae bacterium
GTATGTTTAACAATCGGAAACCGGCTGGCTTTACTTTACTTTTTTTTGAGGTTCGGGCTGATGATACCGTTGAATATGGGGGCGGTCCTTAGTGCTAACCCTCGATCGGCGCTTGGGGGTCACGCAATCAGAGTCTCAAGCCGAAAACAGCACCCCGACAAAACCGTTTGCGGGTCATTTCCCCAAGCCATGGGCCAACTCTAGACCTATATCCAGGGCCTTGCGGTTGATGTCCAGAAAGCCGGCGGGAATGCGGGTTTCCAGGGATTTCATCAGGGATTCGGGCTTCACCACGTGGGTCAGGCCCACCACCGCCCCCAGCATGCAGATGTTGAAGACGATCGCCTTGCCGATTTTTTTCATCACCGCCTGATACATCGGCAGTTCCAACTGGCGAGCGTCCACCTTGCTCTCGGGCTTAACGAAGCGACTGTCGGTCAGAAGGGTGCCGCCCGGGCGGATGATCGGGTAGAACTTGTTGTAGGCCTCCTGGGTCAGGCAGACCAGCACGTTGGGCTGGGTCACCTTGGGGTAGTAGATCCGCGAGTCGGAAATGATCACGTCGCTGCGCGTGGCCCCGCCGCGGGCTTCCGGCCCGTAGGACTGGGCCTGCACCGCCACCAGGTTTTCATGCAGCACCGCCGCCTCGGCGAGGATGATCGCCGCCGTGATCACCCCCTGCCCGCCGGAGCCCGAAAACACCATTCTGCATCGTTCCATCTTGGATTACCCTTTCATCGCTCTTTGGATGATTTTGTCGTATTCCTGGCAGTATTCCGGCGTATCCTTGCGGACGAAAACACCGCGCTCGATCAACTCCGGGTTTTCCTGCTTGGCCTTGGAGCCGATGGGGGTCGTATTTTCCTTGAAGTGGCGCATCATGTCGGCCGCGCTACCCATGCGATTCTTGCGACCAAAATAGGTCGGGCACTGGGTCAGCGCCTCCACCACCGAAAAGCCCTTGTGCTCGATCGCCTGTTGGATGATGTCGGCCAGCTGCTGCACGTGGTAGACCGTCGTGCGGGCAACGAAGCTGGCGCCGGCGCTCTCGGCAAGTTCCACCACGTCGAAGGCGTGATCGATGTTGCTGTATGGGGCGGTGGTGGCGCTGGTGCCGTAGCCAGACAGCGGCGAGTACTGGCCGCCGGTCATGCCGTAGATGCGGTTGTTCATCACGATGGCGGTCATGTCGATGTTGCGCCGCGCGGCGTGGATGAAGTGATTGCCCCCGATGGAGAGCGCGTCCCCGTCGCCCATGGGCACAATCAGGTTGAGCTCCGGACGGCTCATCTTGACACCGGTGGCAAAGGCCAGGGCCCGGCCGTGGATGGTGTGCAGGGTGTGGAAGTCGACGTAGCCGGAAATCCGGGACGAGCAGCCGATGCCCGAGACCATCACGATGTCGTTCTTGTTCAGCCCCAGCTTCTGGATGGCCCGCAGCATGGCGTTGAGCACGATCCCGTGGCCGCAGCCCGGGCACCACATGTGGGGAAAAAACCGCTCCCGCAGGTAGTTCTTGATGGACATTGGTCAAAACCCCTTTCGCTGGATGAGCCGCAGGATGTTCCGGATGTCGGTCGGGTTGATGAAGACCCCGTCCACCCGGTTGGCCAAAAACACCCGCTCCGGGTGGGCAACTGCCGATTTCACCGACTGCGCCACCTGCCCCATGTTCATCTCCACCACCACGATGTAATTGGCGTTGGCGCATTTTTCGCGCACCAGGTTGTCGGGAAAGGGCCACAGGGTCTGAAGCTCCAGCAGCCCCAGGCGCTCGCCGCGGTTGCGGCGGTTAACCACCACGTGCAGCGCACTGCGGGCCGCCGACCCGTAGGACACCAGGACGCAGTCGGCATCCCCGAGAAAATACTCCCGGTAGCGGGTGATCTGGTGGACGTTGTTGTTGATCTTGTCCACCAGGTGGCGCAGCAGCCCCTGGACCACCTCGGGTTTGTCAGAGGGAAAACCCCACATGTCGTGGTAGAGCCCGGTCACGTTGTAGCGATGCACAGCACCAAAATCCGACATGGGCAGCCGCCCGTCCTCGCGCGGCAGGTAGGGGTGGTAGTCGACCCCCTCGCCCACCGAGGTCCGCAGCCGTTCCACCAGCGGAATCTCACCTTTTTCCGGGACCACCAGCTTCTCGCGCATGTGCCCCAGCACCTCGTCAAAGAGCAGGACCACCGGCGTGCGATAGGTTTCGGCGACGTTGAAGGCCTCCACCGTCATCTCGAAGAGGTCCTGGTGATTGGAGGCGGTCATGGCGACAATCGCGTGATCGCCGTGGGTGCCCCAGCGCGCCTGGTTGACATCGCCCTGGCTGACGTGGGTGGGAAGCCCGGTGGAGGGCCCGCCGCGCTGCACGTTGGCGATCACGCACGGGATCTCGGTCATGATGGCGTAGCCGAGCGCCTCCTGCATCAGCGAAAAGCCCGGGCCGCTGGTGGCCGTCATCACCTTGTGCCCGGTCAGTGACGCCCCGATAATCGCGCACATCGAGGCGATCTCGTCTTCCATCTGGATGAATTTGCCCCCGATTTGGGGCAGCCGCAGCGACAGGTGCTCGGCGATCTCGGTGGAGGGGGTGATCGGATAGCCGGCGAAGAACTCCAGCCCGGCGTACAGCGCCGCTTCCACGCAGGCCTCGTTGCCCTGGACAAATTTTACGGTCTCGCTCATAGGAATGCCTTAGGTTTCCTCGGTTTCGATTTCAATCGCGAAGTCCGGACAGCGCAGTTCGCACAGCCGGCAGCAGATGCAGTCTTCGGGGCGGGCGGCCACCACCTTGTCGCTGTCGTCCAACTCCAACACGTTCTTGGGGCAGAACTGTACGCAGATGCCGCACCCCTTGCACCACGCGCGGTTGATCAGATGCCGCTTGAGCTTGGGTTTAGCCATGAACACATCCTTTTATTCTGACGGGCTTTGATCTTCGGCAGGTCCTCGGCCCGGACCCGCGGCTCGAGACGTGCCCACTCACATTGTTCCCGAAAGCCATCTCCTGCCGGCAAGCCGTCACCGGCATTCCCGCCGGCTCGTGGGCGGCCCTTCCTGTGGGCCACGCTTAATCGCTTTGGGCCGCGATGTCAACCAATGGATCACGGGGATCTTGGCGGCCGCACCGGATCAGATGAAGCGCCGCATCAGGTCGTCGATCAGGCCATCCACATTTTCCGGGGTGATGCCGAACTCCCGGCAGGTCTGCACCACCCGCTCCCGCCGCCGGGGCTGCTGGAGATCCGTCAGGCGCCCGAAAACCCCCAGACGGCGCCCCACCTGATAGATCATCTGCTCCTCGGGCGGCAGGGCCAGGAAAGTTTCCAAGACCCCGGTCATGCGGGCCTTGTCCTCGGGCAGCTG
>JAJDNY010000044.1 GCA_022340425.1 Desulfobacteraceae bacterium
GGACCTGCGCCTGGGGCGGCTGGTGGGGATCCGCGCCGGGGTCTTTCAAATCACCGAGCCTTACTCCACCGAGGTCTCGGGCGCCGGGGTCTACAACACCAGCAGCCGCCAGAAGGAGATCAAGGTCACCGCCCACGCCGATTTTAGTCTGGAGTAGACCGCGAGGTGCCGGGAAGGAATGCGGCGGCAGGAGCAGCCGCCGCCGGCCAAACCCCCGGGGGTTGCCGCTGGCCCGAAGGCACATCGGCCGGCGGCGGTTTTGGCGATTTTAATTCATAAAAACAAATTGTTAGATGAACCCACAACTCGGAGGAACTCATGGATCTTTTGGAGGCCATCACCGCCCGCAAGAGCATTCGCGCCTTCCGGCCCGACCCTGTCCCGCAAAACGTCCTCCAGGCGCTGCTTGAGGCCGCCATAAGGGCGCCCTCGTCCATGAACACCCAGCCCTGGGAATTTTTCGTGTTAAGCGGCGAGCCCCTGGCGCGGCTGAAAAACGGGAACCTCGCCCGCCTGGCGGCCGGCGAGGCGCCCCGGCCCGAGCATGTGGTCACCGGCTGGCCGCGGCAGAGCCTATTCCGGGAGCGTCAGGTGGCCCTGGCGCGCCAGATCTTCGCGCTGATGGAGATCCAGCGCGAGGACAAGGACAAACGCTCCCGGTGGCTGGCCCGGGGGTTTCGCTTTTTCGACGCCCCCGCCGCGGTCATCGTCTGCACCGACGGGCAGCTGAGCCCCGACGGGCCGCTGATCGATATCGGCGCCGTCGTCCAGACCCTGTGTCTGGCGGCCCTGGCCTTCGACCTGGGCACCTGCATCGAGGACCAGGGCATCGCCTACCCGGAGATCGTGCGGGAAGCGGCCGGCATCCCGGCCGACAAGCGCATCGTGACCTCCGTCGCGGTGGGCTACCCGGACTGGGATTTTCCGGCCAACCGCCTGGTCAGCGCACGCGACCCGGTGGCGGCGGTCACCCGCTGGTGCGGCTATGACCAACCCTGATGGCCCGACGGCCAGCAGCGGGAATTTGGGCGGGCGCCGTCAGAAATTGAAGACCTTGGCCTCGGCGGCCATGTCGATCAGGTGGGGGCCGCCGTCGAGTTGCATATTTGTGAAAAAGAGGGCCTCGTCCAGCCCGCGGTTTTTGGCGCAGGGGGTGCAAATCCCGATGGCCACCTCGTTTTCCACCAGGTACGGCAGGTAGTCGTTGGGGCAGTCGCCAGTGACCGTCCGGATGCCGAGATCGCGATCGCGGTTGGCCCACATGACGCCGCTATCGATGAAAAAAAGGTCCACATGGTGCCCTTTGGCATGCGCCACCTTGGCGAACTGGAAGCAGCGGGTGGCGGCCTCGTTGTCATCCTTGCTCAGCACAAACAAAAAATTGGCCATCTTCTCCTCCTTGGGGGTGAGGGTTATTGGAAGATGCTCATTTAAGTCAATTCCAGCGGCGATGTCAAATCCTTCGAAACCTGCTCCGAAGAGCGACTCCAGCGACCCGTCGCCAGCGGGCCGGCCCACGGGTTTTTCACATTATTGCTTGACAGATTTCATGGGGCGATGGTATTTGGCCTAATTTTGTTAGCGTAGTTTCCCCAATCCTTGCTCCGGGCGTCGTCCCGGGGCTATCATCCGTGAGGAGGTTGTATGCGACGGTACGAAACCATTTTTATCCTGGATCCGGACCTGTCCGAGGAGCAGCGCAAGCCGGTTCTCGACAGGGTCATGGATCTCTTCACCCAGTACAAGGGTTTTCTGGTGGAATCCGAGGAGTGGGGCGGCCGCAAGCTGGCCTACGAAATCAAGAAGAAGGTTCGCGGGTTCTACGTTCGCTTGGACTATTGCGGGGCCGGCGACCTGGTGAACGAGATGGAGCGCTCCTTCCGCATCGATGACCGGGTCCTGAAGTACATGACCATTCTGCTGGCGGAAGATGTCGATCTCGAGGCCATCAAGGCCGAAATGGCCGCCAAGGTCGAGAAGCAGGCCCAGGAAGGAGCCGAGCCGGCCCCGGCTGAGGGCGCCGCGGCCTCCTCCGAAACCGAACCCCAAGCGAGCAAAGTCAGGGAGGAGGCATAAGAATGGCATACCCGACGCGAAAACCCGGTGGACGCAAAAAAAGAGTCTTTCATCGCCGCAAGGTCTGCCGTTTCTGTGCCGACAGCAGCCTGCCGATCGATTACAAGGACGTCAAAACCCTGAAATACTTCACCACCGAACGCGGCAAGATCATTCCGCGCCGAATTTCCGGCTGCTGCGCCAAACACCAGCGGTCGCTGACCGTGGCCATCAAGCGGGCCCGCACCATCGCCCTGATGCCCTACGTCGGCAGCCTCGATTGAGCGCGCCGGGCACCTGAGGGTGGCCTCAATGGAGAAGCCGGCATTGCCACCAACACCCCAGGGAAAGTGGCTGACCGACATCGCCATCGTCGTTGCCGCGACGGTTTCGCTCTTCCTGCTGGCCCTGAACCTGCCGCTATTCGGCTTCTTTTTTTCCCTGTTGATCCCCCTGCCGGTTTTTTACGGCCGCGCCAGACTGGGCCGTCAAACAGGGCTCGTGGCGGCCGTTTTGAGCCTGCTGGCGATGGCCGTGGTCATCGGCGCGCTGTCGTTCGATCTGTTTTTCTACCTCGAGCTGCTGCTGCTGGGCTTTCTGCTGGGGGAGTTCTGCGAGTGGCGGCTTTCCATCGCGCAGACGGTGGCCTTCACCACGGCCGCCGTCCTGCTGGCGGGCCTGGTGGGCCTGACGCTTTACAGCAGTTGGATCGGCAAGGGCCTCGGGCAGATGGTGACCGACTCCGTCGGCCAAAACCTGGAGATGAGCCTCACCCTCTACCGCAACATGGGGGTGGCCGAGGAGAACATCGAGCTGATTGCCGGCTCCCTGGACACCATCGCCTACGTCATGGTCCGGGTCCTGCCGGGGCTGAGCGCATCCGCCTGCCTTTTGATCACCTGGGCCTGCCTGATGCTGGCGCGCCCGGTCTTTCGGGCCAGGGGGCTGGCCTATCCCGATTTCGGCCCCTTGAACCGGTGGCAGGCGCCCGAGGCGCTGGTCTGGGGGGCGATCGCCTGCGGCGCCCTGCTGCTGGTACCCGACAAAGGGATCAAGGTGATGGGGGTAAACGGCCTGATCGTCCTGATGACGGTCTATTTTTTTCAGGGCATCGCCATTACCGCCTTCTTCTTTCAGAAAAAGCGCTTTCCGTTGATCTTGCGGGTTTTTTTGTACAGCCTGATCGTCGTGCAACAGTTCCTGCTGCTTCTGGTGATCGGAATGGGTTTTTTCGACACGTGGCTCAATTTTAGAAAACTAGATGCCAGCAATAGTGGGTAATTGCTGTTTAACAGCGGAGGATGTCATGAAAGTCATGAAAGTAATTCTGACCGAAACCATCGAATCTTTGGGGATCATCGGCACACCGGTCAAGGTGGCCAACGGCTATGCCCGCAACTACCTGCTGCCGCAGAAAAAAGCGGTGGCGGACACCCCCCAGAACCGCCGCATCATGGAGCAGGCCAAGGCCAAGTTCGAACTCCAGATCGCCAAGGAGCGCGAGTTCGCCCAGGAAATGGCCCAGCGTCTGGAAGGCGTCGAGTGCCAGATCTCGGCCAAAGTGCATGAGGAAGACCGCCTCTACGGCTCCATCACCGCCCGCGATATCCTGGATGCGCTGGCCGCCAAGGGCATCGAACTGGAAAAGCGGATGCTGCTCCTCAAAGAGCCCATCAAAACCACCGGGACCTTCAAGATACCGGTGCGGCTCTACCAGAAGATCGAACCCGAAATCATCGTGAATATCGTAGCCGAGTAACGTTCGCCCCAACCCCCAAGACCGCTCTCAGCCCAGCGGCCGGTCGCGCCCCCAGCGGGCCGCCGGCCGCTGCCGGCTGATGGAGCCCGTGAAGACCTCAAGCCCGTGCCATCCCCCAAAGACCCATCTTTTTTGAATGTCCCGCCGCAGAATCTGGAAGCCGAGCAGGCGCTGCTGAGCGCCATTCTGATCGACAACAGCAGCCTGCTGGACATCATCGAAATCCTGCGGGCGGAGGATTTTTACCGCTCCGCCCATCAGAAAATCTTCGCCACCATCACCGATCTCTTTTCGCGCGGCGAACCGGTGGACCTGGTGACCCTGGCCAACAGCCTCAAGGAAAAGGGATGGCTGGAGGAGGTCGGCGGCCCCGCCTTTCTGGCAGCGCTGGTGGATGCCATCCCGCTGGCGGTCAACCCCCAGCACTATGCCCGCATCGTCCACTCCAAGGCGATCCTCAGACACCTGATCGAAAAGGCCGGCGCCATCTCCAAACGCTGCTTCGAGGACCGCGGCAATGTGGACGAGGTCATCGACTTTGCCGAATCGGCCATCTTCGAGGTGGCCCGCAACAAGCACAAAAAAGCCTTTGCGGCCATGCGCGAGTGCGTCGATGCCAATATCGACGCCCTCGTCGAGCGCCAGGGCAACAAGTCCCTGCTGACCGGGGTCCCCACGGGCTTCACCAAGCTTGACAGCATGACCTCGGGCTTCCAGGCCTCGGATCTGATCATCCTCGCCGCACGCCCCAGCATGGGCAAAACCGCCTTCGCCCTCAACGTCGCGCGCAACGCGGCCCTCGGCGAGAACGTTCCGGTGGCCATCTTTTCCCTGGAAATGTCCAAGGAGCAGCTTTCCATGCGCCTCCTGTGCGCCGAGGCGCGGGTGGACTCCCAGCGGGTGCGCAGCGGTTTTTTCAGCGACCTGGACTGGCACCGCCTCACCGGCGCGGCCGAGATCCTGGCCGAAGCCCCCATCTACATCGACGATTCGGCCGACGTGACCGCGATGGAGATCCGCGCCAAGGCCCGCCGCCTGATGATGGAAAAGGGGCTCGGGATGGTCATCGTCGACTACCTTCAGCTGATGCGCAGCAGCACGTCATCGGAGCGCCGGGATCTCGAAATCTCCGAGATATCGCGCTCCCTGAAGGCGCTGGCCAAAGAGCTCAACATTCCGGTGATCGCGCTCTCGCAGCTCAACCGCAAACTCGAGGAGCGCGCCGACAAGCGCCCCCAGCTGGCCGATCTGCGTGAATCGGGGGCTCTCGAGCAGGACGCCGACGTGGTGGCCTTCATCTATCGCGACGAGGTCTACAACAAGGACGAGAACAACCCCAACCGCGGCAAGGCCGAAATCATCCTGGGCAAACAGCGCAACGGCCCCATCGGCACCGCGCACCTGGCCTTTCTGAACGTCTACACCCGCTTCGAAAATCTCGCCGCGGAGGCCGAAGGCTGAAATGAAGCGCCTTCACGGCAACACCGACGGCCTCAAAGCCAGCGAGATCCGCCGGCTGGAAAATCTCTACCGCCGCCGGATCCCGCCCGCTTACGTGGTCACCAACGAGCTGGCTTTAGAAATGGGCCGCCTGTCGCGCGAGCTTCGCCGTCAGATCGGCATCCTGGTGGATCGCAGCGGCAAAATCGCCGCGGTCATGGTCGGCGACCACCAGGGCATCCTGATTCCGGACATGCCCGAATACCGGGCGGCCCCTGGACGCCTGCGGGGGGTGCGCTGCGTCCACACGCATCTGAAAAACGAGCCGCTGAGCCACGACGACCTGACCGACCTGGCCCTGCTGCGGCTGGATCTGATGGCCGCCGTCGATCTGGACCCAGCCGGGGTCCCGCGCCGGGTCTTTGTCGCCCACATCCTCCCGGAGGGCCCCCAGGAGAAGCCCTGCGAGGAGTTGCCGCCCCTTGACCCCGGGCGCCTGGAGATCGGCTGCGACAGGCTGATTCACGCCCTGGAGTCCGAACTGGCCCGGGCCTGGTCGGCCCGCACCACCCTGCCGGGGGTGGAGCGGGCGCTTCTGGTGAGCGTCACCAGCGCCGACCGCCACGCGGCCCAGGAATCACTGGATGAACTCAAGGAACTGGCGCGTTCAAGCGGCATCCAGGTAGTCGACAGCGTCTTGCAGCAGCGCACCCGGGTCGACCCGCGCTTTCTTCTGGGCCGCGGCAAACTTCAGGAGTTGACCATCGCGGCCCTGCAGCAGTCTGTCACCCTGATCATCTTCGACCAGGAGCTCAACCCCTCCCAGATCCGTTCGATCACCGACCAGGTGGCGCTCAAGGTCATCGACCGCACCCAGCTGATCTTGGACATCTTCGCCCAGCGCGCCCAGACCCGCGAGGGCAAACTCCAGGTGGAGCTGGCGCAGCTGAAGTACCTCCTGCCGCGCCTGGCGCACAAGACCACGGCCCTTTCGCGCCTGACCGGCGGCATCGGCGGCCGCGGCCCCGGCGAGACCAAACTTGAAATCGATCGGCGCCGGGTGCGCGAGCGCATCGGCCGCCTGGAGCGCGAACTGGAATCCACCCGCCGGCAGCGCCACCAGCAAAAAGCCCGGCGCAGCAAAAAGGGGCTCCCGGTGATCTCCATCATCGGCTATACCAATGCCGGCAAATCCACCCTGCTCAACACCCTGACCCACAGCAAGGTGCTGGCCGAAAGCCGGCTCTTCGCCACCCTGGACCCTTCCAGCCGGCGCCTGCGCTTCCCCCGCGACATCGAGGTCATCATCACCGACACGGTCGGCTTCATCCGCGACCTGCCCGAAGACCTGCGCGTGGCCTTCCGCGCGACCCTGGAGGAGCTGGAGAGCGCGGACCTTCTGCTGCACGTGATCGACATCAGCAACCCGCGCTACCCCCAGCAGGTGGAATCGGTGGAAAAGATCCTCGAAGAGCTCGGCCTGGACACGATCCCCGCCATCCGGGTCCTCAACAAAAAGGACCGTCTGAACAGCGATGCGCTCCAGGCCTGTCTCAACCGCCTGGGGGGGGTCCCCATTTCAGCCCCCCGGCGCGATACCCTGATCCCGCTGGTGGAACGCATCCAGGAGATGGTCGAAACGCTTACCCCCCGACGGCAGGGCGCCGCCGCCGACCCGTGAGCGCCGCTCCCGACCTGCCGCACCCTGCGGCGCGGCGAGGTAAGATGCTTTTTGCGCAACCGTCAAAAATAGTTGACATTGATTCGGCATTCCCGATAAAAGAAACTCTTTATGGATCTTGACCACATCAAACGCACCGCCATCGCCGCCGCCTACCAAGGCGCCGAGGCCCTCCGGGCGCGATTCGGCAAGCTGACCGAGATTCGCAAGAAGGGCGCCATCGACCTGGTGACCGAAGCCGACACCGCCTCCGAGGGCGCCATCATCCAGACCCTGCGGCAGGCCTTTCCCGAGCATGCGGTCATGGCCGAGGAAAGCGGCGAAACCGCCGGCGACCGGGACTGCCTGTGGATCATCGACCCCCTGGACGGCACCACCAACTTCGCCCACCAGATCGCTCTTTTCGCCGTTTCGATCGCATTCGCCCATCAGGGGCGGCTGGCGCTTGGCGTCGTGCTAAACCCCCTCAGCGGGGAGCTCTTCAGCGCCGTCGAGGGCCGGGGCGCAAGCCTCAACGGCCGCCCGATCCGGGTCTCGCCGGTTTCCGCCCTCCGCGAAAGCCTATTGGTGACCGGGTTTCCCTATAATTTAGCCGAGACCATGCCTGCGCTGATGGGCCGCTTCGCCCGCTGTCTGGAGGCCAGCCAGGGGGTTCGCCGCCTGGGGGCCGCCGCCCTGGATCTCTGCTACGTGGCCGACGGAAGGTTCGAGGCCTTTTGGGAGGAGAACCTCAAGCCGTGGGACACCGCCGCCGGGGTGGTGATCGTCAGGGAGGCCGGTGGGGTTGTGACCGATTTTTCCAACCGGCCGTTCACGCCGCAATATCCCGAAATTCTGGCGTCCAACGGCCGGGTTCACCAGGCAATGATCGCCCAATTGGGGCAAAAAGAGGTCGCATGAAACACGATAAAGTTTTAAGAAGCCCGTCGCCACTGGTGGATCACATGGGCTGCTTCGGCGATTTCAGCCCGCGGGATCGGGTCTGCGCCAAGTTCTGCGCGCTCAGCCTGCGCTGCGCCATCGAAAAAGAGCGGAATTCACGCATGGAGATCCTGGAGGAAATGGTCTCCGCGGAGGAGCTCTTCATCACCGTTCAGTAGCCCCCGCCTCCCATGGGGCGACACCGCCCATCGGCCAAAACCCCACCCCGGCGGACAGACCGGTCCACCGGCCGCCTTGCACGTGGGTCGCGCTCCTTGCCTGCGGGCGACCGCCCCCCTTCCCCGTTCCTAAGATTCCCACCCGGCTGCCAAACGGCCGCAGCTCATTCGGGGCCACCGCACCAAGTACGCCTCACTCCTGGAGATTTGCGCGCCGTAGATTGAACTATTTTCGAAACCGTCTGGTTTTTGACTTAGCGGTTCATCAAGCGTCGGTGCTGAAGAGAAAACGGAAGGAGCGTAGTAAAAAAAGAGGGAAGCCGGCGGTTCATTGGCAGCGGCCTGGGGTGACGCTGGGGGATAGCGCCCCGCGGCAAACGACGCCTCACGAACAGCCGCTGCCGGCCGGGCCCCGGGGGATAGGCTTCCCCCCGACGCGGCAGGCCTGGGGTGGGCAGATCAGAATTTGCCGGACTCCAGGCGCTTGCAGAAAAACGCCACCTGCTGCTGCATGGCGCTGTTTTCCTTGATCCCACGCTCGATGATGCCAATCGAATGCAGGACCGTGGCATGATAGCGGTTGAAGCTTTTGCCGATCGCCTGAAGGGGCAGATCGGTGTAGTTGCGCGCCAGGTAGAAGGCGATCTGGCGCGGCCGGACAACGGCCTGCTTGCGGGAGCGGGAGGCGATTTCAGCCGTTGAGATTTTGAAATGGCTGCAAACCAGGCGCTTGATCACCTCGATGGTGATCCGCTTTTTCTGGCTGGCGATGTTGCGCACCACGCTGGCAGCCAACTCGCGGCTGGCGGGCACCCCCAGCAGCGAGGCTTTGGTGCAAACGCTGTGGAGCCCGCTTTCCAGTTGGCGCACGTTGTCCTGCAGCTCGTCTGCCAGATAATCGATCACCTCGTCGGCAATATGGTAGCCCTGGGCCTGGCATTTTTGCTTCAGAATCCGGACCCGGGTGCGGAAATCCGGGGATTCGATGCTGGAAATCAGGCCCGAGGAAAACCGCGAGGTCAGCTTGCCGTCCATCTTGGGAATGTCGGAGGGCAGGTAGGAGCTGGTGAAGATCAATTTCTTGCCGGCATCAAAAAGCGTGTCCAGGGTCAGCGCCAGTTCCACCTGGGTGCGCTCTTTGCCGCTGAGAAAGTGAATGTCTTCCAGCAGCAGCACATCGCAGCGCTGGCGATATTTCTCCTTGAAGGTCACGATGCTGCCCTGGCGCAGGGAATGCACCATTTCATTGGCGAAGTCCTCGGCGGTGATATAGAAGACCCGGTCGCCGGGAAACTGATGCAGGATGTGGTGGCCGATGGCCTGGGAGAGATGGCTTTTGCCCATCCCGGTTTGGGAAAGCAGATACAGGCTGTTTTGGACGTTGGATTTGCGGCTGGCCATGGACAGCGAGGCGCTGTAGGCGAAATCGTTGTTTTCTCCGACCACGAATTGGTCGAAGGTGAAATCCTTGCGCAGATAGCGCCCGCTGTAAGGGCAGAAGTTCAGACTGGGCAAGGGCCGCTGGGGGTCCAGGGCAAAGGGCGCGCTTTCAAGGAGCGGGCGGCCGCCGTTTCCGTTGACCACCTCCAGCGAAAGGCGCAGCGTTTCCCCACTGGCACGACTGAATTCGACTTCGATCAGCTCCCGGTAAAGGTCCCAGATGCGCTTGCGGGAAAAATTGTTGGGGCACGCCAACACCACGGTGTCAGCCTCCCGGCGAATGAATTTGAGTGGCTCCAACCACATCCGGAAAAAATGACCTGGGATTTTACCTCTGATGTCCGCCTTGATCGTGCTCCAAATGGATTCCATGCCGTTAGTCTCAAAAAAAAGGAAAAAGGGATCGGACCGGTAGGCCGGGGGGTCCCGACAGACCGTAAAAAATCGAAAGATTTAGCGGTTTGGGTGAATTAAACAGATATTTAAAGCTTGGGACAGATGGTGCCGAAAAGATGCCCGCTACCTAAATCGAAACCCGGCGGACTGTCAAACCGAATGGATTCCGGTTGCCAAAGCTTTGTTAGGAAGTTATTAACATTTTATAAAGTTTTGAAATCTATATTTTTTTAATTCGAAAATGCCCCAACCCCCCTTAAATACACCTAATTTTTATTTAGATTTTTTTTTAAGGATTTTAAGCAGATCCACCGTGCTCGATTTTTTTTGGACAATTATAAAAACTTTTAATTTCTGCGTTTTTCTCGTTTTTACTTCAATAATTAAAATTCAATCCTCAGCCGCGACAGCCTATCCGACCTCGCCGGCGGGCCGGGCAATTTGCCCGATTTGTTTGTAAATCCGACTGCTTTGAGATAATAAGTATAAGGTCAAGGTTTGCCTGTGGCCGGCCGTTGGGCCGCAGCTGCTGCCCGGCGTCGCCGTGGGCCGGTGGTTCGCGGCGACGCGGTTTCACCTGGGCAGGACTTTGCGCCGCCTCGGCGGACCCCCTTCAGCCACAGGACCCCGCAGCCTGGGAAGAGCAGCAGCAGATGACATCCGAGCAGATCGTCGTGCGCGGTGCACGCCAGCACAATCTCAAAAACATCGACCTCGCCCTGCCCAAGAACCGGTTGATCGTCATCACCGGGCTTTCGGGCTCGGGCAAATCCTCGCTGGCCTTTGACACCCTGTATGCCGAGGGGCAGCGACGCTACGTCGAATCCCTCTCCACCTATGCCCGCCAGTTTCTGGAGCGGATGGAGAAGCCGGATGTGGACCTCATCGAGGGGCTCTCGCCGGCCATCGCCATCGAGCAGAAAAGCGGCGGCCACAACCCGCGCTCGACAGTCGGGACGGTGACCGAAATCTATGATTTCATGCGTCTGCTCTACGCCCGCGTCGGCACCCCGCACTGCCCGCGCTGCGGCCGAGCGATCACGGCCCAAACCGTCGATCAGATGGTCGACACGATCCTCAACCTGACCCCCGGCAGCCGCCTTCAGGTCCTGGCGCCGATGATCGCGGATGCTGCTGGTAGCCATGAAAAACTCCTCCGGCGGCTGAAGAAGGAGGGGTTCTCCAGGGTGCAGGTCGACGGGCGCACGGTGGAACTGGAAACCCTGCGCCCGCTTGCGGCAGACAGCCGCCACAGCATCGCGGTGGTGGTCGACCGGCTGGTGGTCAAGCCCACCATCGCCAGCCGCCTGGCGGACTCCCTGGAGCTGGCGCTCTCGCTTGCCGAGGGCCGGGTGGTGGTGGACCTGGCGGGCGCCCCGCCGCTGGAGTTCAGCGAGAAAGCCGCCTGCGCGGCCTGCGGCATCGACTTCCCGGAGCTCTCGCCGGCCAGCTTTTCCTTCAACTCCCCCCAGGGCGCCTGCCCGCAGTGCGACGGTCTCGGCGTCGCCACCGTCTTCGACCCCCACTTGATCGTCCCCAATCCGGCCCTATCGCTGCGCGAGGGAGCCGTTGCGCCCTGGGCCGAGCGAAGCTCGGTTCATTTCAGCGCGTTTTTAGACGCCCTGACCGCCCACTACGGCGTGGACATCTACACCCCCTACCACGACCTGCCCGAGCGCTTCAAAGAGGTCCTGCTAAACGGCTCCGGCGACGAGGAGATCCCCTTTTACTTTGAGCGCGGCGGCCGGCGGGTGGTTTATCGCAAGCCCTTTGAAGGCGTCCTGGCCGGGCTGCAGCAGCGTTTGCAGGAAAGCGGCTCCGCCCAGATCCGGGAAGAGCTCAGCCGCTATCTCAGCCACCACCCCTGCCCCGCCTGCCACGGCGCCCGCCTCAACCCGGAGGGCCGCTCGGTCACCGTCAGTGGGCACAAAATTCATCAGCTGACGGCCCTTTCGGTGAAGGACGCCAGGCACTTTTTCCAGCGGCTGGTTCTGGCGGGCAAAAAAGCGGTCATCGGCGAGCGCATCTGTCGGGAGATCAGCGAGCGGCTGGCCTTTCTGACCGACGTCGGGCTGGGCTATCTGACTCTCGACCGCTCGGCCGCCACCCTGTCGGGCGGCGAGAGCCAGCGCATCCGCCTGGCGACCCAAATCGGCTCCAAACTGACGGGGGTGCTCTACGTCCTGGACGAGCCCAGCATCGGCCTGCACCAGCGCGACAACGCGCAGCTGCTGGCGGCCCTTGGCAACATGCGCGATTTGGGCAACACCGTGCTGGTGGTGGAGCATGACGAGGAGACGATCCGATCGTGCGACTATGTCGTCGATATGGGACCCGGAGCGGGGGTTCACGGCGGCGAGGTGGTGTTTGCGGGCCCCCCCGCGGACCTTGTCGCCGACGGCGCGTCCCTGACCGGCCAGTATCTCTCGGGCCGCAAACGCATCGAGGTCCCCGGCAAGAGGCGCCCGGGCAGCGGCAAAACCCTGAGTCTCTATGGCGCGTGCGCCAACAACCTCAAGCATGTGGATGTCCGCTTCCCGCTGGGGTGCCTGACCTGCGTAACTGGAGTTTCGGGCTCGGGCAAATCCACCCTGGTCCTGGAGACCCTCTACCGGCTCCTGGCCCAGCACCTCCACCGCTCGCGGGTCCCCGCCGGGGGCCACACCCGCATCGAGGGCCTGTCGCATGTGGACAAGGTGGTCAACATCGACCAGTCGCCCATCGGCAAGACCCCGCGCTCCAACCCGGGAACCTACACCGGGATTTTCACCTTTATCCGGGAGCTTTTCGCCCGCACCCCCGAGGCCCGCATGCGCGGCTACAAACCCGGACGCTTCAGCTTCAACGTCAAAGGCGGCCGCTGCGAGGCGTGCAGCGGGGACGGGATCGTCCGCATCGAGATGCAATTCCTGCCGGATGTCTACGTGGTCTGCGATGTCTGCAAGGGCAAACAGTACAACCGGGAAACACTGGAGATCCGCTACAAGGGGCACACGATCGCCGAGGTGCTCGCCATGACGGTCAACCAGGCGCACCAGTTTCTGCGCGGCATCGCCACCCTGCGCGAGCGTCTGCAGACCTTGATCGACGTGGGGCTGGGCTACATCCAACTCGGCCAAGCCGGCACCACCCTCTCCGGCGGGGAGGCCCAGCGCATCAAACTGGCCCGGGAACTGAGCCGCAAGGCCACCGGTCAGACGGTCTACATCCTGGATGAGCCCACCACCGGACTGCACATCGACGATGTCCGCAAACTGCTGGAGGTTCTGGATCGGCTGGTGACCGCCGGCAACACCGTGATCGTCATCGAACACAACCTCGATGTGATCAAGTGCGCCGACCACGTCGTCGACCTGGGGCCCGAAGGCGGCGAGGAGGGCGGGCAGGTGCTGGCCAGCGGCCCGCCCGAGGCCATCGCCGCCAACCCCGCCTCCCAGACGGGAAGGTATTTACGGAAGGTGCTCACCCCCGCCGCCGGGGGCTGACGATCGTTCGGGAGCCGCGCCCGGGAATCGGACGCGAGAAGCTAAAATGGGGCGGCACCCTGTGGATGCCGCCCCATTTTTGGGGTGGGTGCTGTACGGTCAACGATCAGTGGGCGCCCAAAAGACCCGCAATCGCACCAGCCTGGGGATGCGCGTAGATCAGGATCAAAGAGATGACCAGCGCATAGATACACAGGGACTCGATCATGGCGAGACCGATCAGCATGGTGACCGTGACCTTGCCCGAAGACTCGGGATTGCGGGCAATGCCTTCCACGGCGGATTTCAACCCCATCCCCTGGCCGATGCCGCAACCAAAAGCTGCAATTGCGATCCCGAAACCGGCGGCCGTCACACAAGCGATAAAAAACTGCAAGGCTCCTGCTTCCATACTCTCTTCTACCTCCTCTTTAAGTTAGGTTACCTGGCTTCTTCCATTTCCCATTAATGAAAACCAGTTTATGAAAATTGGCCCTATCCGCGAAAATCAGTGTGCGTGCTCCATGGCACCGGTGAAGTACATCACCGAAAGCAGGAAAAACACGAACGCCTGCACCAGCGCGACAAAGATACCCAGCGCCATGATCGGCAGCGGGGCGAAAAATGCGCCTGCCAGGGTGAACAGGATGGCCAGCACCAGTTCATGGCCCATCATGTTGCCGAAAAGCCGGAAAGAAAGCGACAGGATGCGGGCGACATGCCCGATCACCTCGATGGGCAGAATGATGGGAATCATCCACCATACGGGCCCAAGGAAATGTTTGATGTATTTGATCCCGTGGTATTTGATCCCGATGATATGGGTGAAAACCACCACCACCAGCGCGCACGAGGCGGTGGTGTTGAGACTGGCGGTGGGCGGAAAGAACCCAGGCACCAGCCCGATCAGGTTGCAGACCAGGATATAGATGAAAACGGTGGCGACGATGGGAAAGAGCCAGCGCCCCTCCTCGCCGGTGATGTCCACCATGAACTCCTCGATGCCGGAGACGATCAGCTCGAAGAAGTTCTGCATCTTGGTGGGAATCATGCTGACACTCTTGGCGGCCGCGAGCCCCAAAAGAATCAGCAGCAGCATCACAAACCAGGTGTAAATCACCTGCGGGTAGGCATGTGCAAAATGTCCCAGACCTATAAGCTCGAACAACTTGACCAGAAAGAGATAGGGATGTTCCACCTTACGTTGCCTCCTTGAGAATAAGTTTTTTTACCTCGCACGCGGTTGCCAGCAGGATGCTGCAAACAACGATGGAGAGCCCGACGAAAAGACCCAGCGGATTGACGACGTGCTTGGCGATCAGGAAAAAAATGATCAGCCCGCTCACAAAAAAGCGCAGGTAGTATTTCACCAGCACCACGTTGTGTGAGACCAGATGCGGGGGTGTCAGGGCGCGCTTCAGGGTTCGGTGCAGGAGATGAAAATTGACCGTCACGATCAGCCCCCCGGCGATGATCCCCAGCGCGAAATCCCGCGGTGCGACCATCAGCCCGATGGTACCGGCGGCCAGCAGCAGGATCCAGTTGCTGCGGGTCACGAATTTGAGCAGCCGCTGTTGGATGTTTGCGACCAACGTCTCTTTCCCTTTCAGGTCGGCCCTCAGAGGTTTCTCGATTTTTTGATGGCCAGCCCGATGTTACGAAAGCCCGCCGCGATCCCGAGCATCAGGAAAACCAGCATCAGCCAGGGATGGGTGTCGAAAAAGCGATCCAGCAAAATTCCGGCGAAAAGGCCCAGAAAGATGGAAAGCGAAACCTGGAGCCCCAAGCTCGAATAGTAGGCGAGCTCCCGGATCATTCTCCTTGTTTCTCTTTTCATGGCAAAGAACGCTGCAACGGGCTGATGGTGAGGAAAATTTTCGCCCGTATGCGGGGCCCCTCCGACTACCGATAGCCCACTAACACAGGCAACCGTGCAAGTCAATGAAAAATACGGGAATTTACTGAACTTAGCTAGACCAACGGGCGGTGAGCCAAAGCCAAGCGCATCAGAACTGCAGTTGGGCGGCATCCAGCACAGGTCCGTCCAGGCAGGCATGCAGAAAGCGTTCCCCGGGCTGCCGGGCGGCCACCGCGCATCCCAGGCAGGCGCCCATCCCGCAAGCCATCAGGCTTTCAATCGACACCTGGCAGCGGACCCCGAATTTTTCGGCGATCCCCACAATGCAGGCCAGCATGGCCGAGGGGCCGCAGGCATAAAGAACATCCGGCGGGCGGCGGGCCACGGCCGCCTCCAGGGGGTGCGTGACCAGACAGGCGTCACCGGCCGAACCGTCATCGGTGCTGAGGTGCACGGCAATCCCCAGCGACTCGAAGTCCTGACGGCAGAGCAGTTCCGCACGGGTCCGCCCGCCGATGAAAACGGTTATGTCGCCCGGGTCGCAGCCGCCGGCGATCAACTCCGAGGCCAGAAAGGTCAGCGGCGCCACACCGATCCCGCCGGCGGCAAGCACGATCCGCTGCCCCGGCTGCGCCATCCGGAAACGGCTACCCAGGGGGCCCAGCACGTCCACCGAACTGCCGGCCCCCAGCGCGGCCAGCAGGCGGGTCCCCTCCCCGACCACCTTGTAGAGGATCTGGATGCCGTCGACGCCCTTCTCGGTGGTAATCAGGCCGTGGACCGAAAAGGGCCGCCGCAACAACGGGCTGAGCTGCGCGCTGGGACGCAGCATGACGAACTGCCCGGGCCGGGTGCGGGTCAACTCGACGCCGCATGCCAGCCCCATGCGGTAACAGGCGGGGGCGACCGCCTGGTTCCAGAGGACCTGCGCGTTGGTCTGGATCATGGGCGCTACCGTTGCTGAACGCGTGACAAATGTTTCAAATCAAGCCATTCCTCAGGGCGTCCTTTAAGGTTAATGAAGGGGTGAAATTCAAAAACCGGACGGTTTCGAAAAAAAGCGTTTTAAACCCGCCGTGCGGCGTTTTTGGAGAAAGTAACTTTGACGGTCACCTTTATAATTGACCAGATTTACCACTCCAATTATTTTATGTTAATTTTCTTGTGCGGACAAGAAAACGAACCAAAAGAAACCGCCCGCGTCCCGGGGCCCTTCGGGCTGCCCTGCGCTTCTCGCAGCCGGCGGGCCCTGTGGAACTCGCTGGCGCTCAAACAGCCACAGGGCCTTTTTCGCCGGCTGCTGCGATGCTCGGCCCGGGACGATGGGACGTAAAACGCCGCCATCAACAAGCAGTTGAGATAAGGCTGTGGTCTTCGAAAAACCCAATAGCTGCATGGATTAGCGGTGAGTTCCTTAGAAGTTCAATTTACGGCACGCAAATCTCAGCGCCGTGAGG
>JAJDNY010000045.1 GCA_022340425.1 Desulfobacteraceae bacterium
TCCGAGTGGCTTTAATGAGAGGGTGGTCAGCATTGCCTATGATTTCTTTGCCTTGCTTCTAAATATCCTCGACCATATATGCCGTTTGTGATGAGGGAAATCCACGGGAGACTCAATCAACTTGTTGAGAAACTCATCGACCCCTTCCTCAATCCATTCGTTACCGGCAAACTGCTTGATTGACTGTTCGATTGAATTCTTGTCTTCCGGCGGTGTCAACTCATCGTCAGCCAGGCGCTCTTCCAGGAAGGCAACGAGCTTTTTATAGGAAATCAAGTGTTCGATTTTTCCCTCTCGGATGATAATTTCTTCAAGATCATTGCATATCCGTTCAGTGGTGATACCGTGCAGAAAATGCTTTGGAGATCCGCCGCTGAATAAGGATGAAATCAAGTAGCGCAAATAATAAAGACGCCTGCCTGCCCGCCAGATTCGATCGAGCTGTTCTTCGTTTTCAGGTTCTCTGGCATAAGCTTCCAGGGCATCCCGATACGGCTTCTCCCATCTGGCGAGCACCAGATTCTTGATGAAGAACAGGTTAATGATAAGCATCCCCAAGACACTGGTATTACGCAGAGAAGGAGGAATCTCGCTCGACCAATTCCAGAGAAAGTAGATAAAGAGCAAGATCATGATAACTGTGCGTAGTAGCGTAAGTTTGGATGTTATCATGTGAGGGTCGTGACGGCGGGCAAAAAAATACGCGAGAAGCAAGAATAGAACAACAACCTGAGTGTAGGCGTTAAACATGGCAGAAACAATGTGATTCAGCATGATGCCCTCCTCGGTTTTAGTCAGGCGGGTGATGGTGATGGTGAGGTGAGGTGAGGTGATAAGAACTTGCTTTGGGAGCCCGTCCACATCGCCACTTCCCGAATTGTGTCCTGCCGGCTTGTAAGCCCAACATGTAGTGCCGGCCGGAATCGGCTGTGTATACAACAATACTCTACCCATCGGCCTTGAGCGGTGTCAAGCCGAAATTCCGGAGCATCGGGCGGGAGTTGGTGATTTTCGGCCGAGCCTCTCCAGAAACCCGGACAGCGGCCTTTAAAAATATGCGTCCACGGGGTAGATAGGATCGATCATCTGGTTGTCCGCGGTGGGAAGATAGCCCTCAACGTCTTCGGCGACGTAGTGCACCGGCGGCACGTTGGCCCTCGGTGCCGGCTTTCGCCGTGCGCCCCACAGCCCCGGGTGCTCGAGGATCTTGCGGATCACTTCGCTCTGCTCGATGAACCGGCGGTTCATTGGGTAACCAGCCTCCGATCGAGCGCCGGTCGCACACGCACCCGGGAATTTCGTGAAAAATTGCGTGCGCGAAAGAGATAGTGGTGGGCCAGGTCGTCTGGTTTGGGAGGGGGGTACGGGGGGGTATCCCCCCCGGGGTGGTCCGGGGAAAGGAGATTCTGGGTTTTGTTTTGAAGGCGAAGCTCCGGGGTGGGCGATCAAAAAATCAGTGGTCGCCAACCCTGGTGGGAATCCAGGCCCGAAAATTTGGTGGGGCTAAAGTGGGGCTAATTTCGATAAAAGAAAAAGGGGCCACAGCCCGATCACTGTAACCCCTTGATTTAATTGGTGCGCCCGGCAGGATTCGAACCTGCGACCTACGGATTCGTAGTCCGGCACTCTATCCAGCTGAGCTACGGGCGCAAATGAATTCCAGTTGAAATTCGAAAGCCTAATAAGCTAAAGTGGCGTTCTTGTCAACGATTAGTTCGGAATTCTCCCAACGCACGGGCAGATTCCGGCCGGCCCCGGCGAGCCGGCCGAGGTGCCCCAGCAAAGCCCTTTATGTTAAACGATCCTCTTGAAATGATGCGGCTTGCGCTGGCTGAGGCCTTCAAGGCCGCGGCCGTGGGGGAAGTGCCGGTGGGGGCGGTGCTGGTTTCGGCAACAGGTGAAATTCTTGCCAGGGGGCACAACCAGCCAGTGACCCGAAACGACCCCACGGCGCACGCCGAAATCCTGGCTCTGCGCCAGGCGGCCGAAAAAGTGGGTAATTACCGTCTGCCCGGCACCACCCTGTATGTGACCCTGGAACCTTGCATCATGTGCATGGGCGCGCTGCTGCATGCCCGGGTGGCGCGGCTGGTGTACGGGGCGCCGGATCCCAAGGGGGGAGCGGCGGAGAGCCTCTACCGAATAGCGGCGGACGCGCGCCTGAATCACCGGATCGAGACCGTGAGCGGTGTTCGCTTGGCGGAATGCCGGAGGATCCTCCAGGATTTTTTCCGGGCGCGTCGGAAATCTGTTGCAAACGCCCCAGCCATGCCTTAGAAAGTCAAGGTTTTGCAAAATTGGCGGGCAAAACTTCAATACGATCGCGAGAAGGAGAAGCCGGTGGCAAACATTGTGGTTGTGGGCACCCAGTGGGGGGATGAGGGCAAGGGCAAAATCGTCGATCTCTTGGCGGAGTACGCCGACAGCGTGGTACGCTTCCAGGGCGGCAACAACGCCGGGCACACCATGGTGGTCAAGGGTCAGCAGTTCATCAGTCACCTCGTGCCCTCGGGAATTTTGCAGAACAAGACCTGCTTTATCGGAAACGGCATGGTGGTCGATCCCGAGGTTCTGATCGAGGAGATCGAGTACCTGAACGCCTGCGGTGTAGCCGTCACCCCTGAAAATCTGCGGATCAGCGAGCGAGCCCACGTCATCATGCCCTACCACAAACAGGTCGACAATGCCCGCGAGCGCCTCAAGGGCGACAAGAAAATCGGCACCACCGGCCGTGGCATCGGCCCCTGCTACGAAGACAAGGCCACCCGCCGGGGGATTCGCTTCGCGGAATTGATAAGCGCCGGCATTTTCAGGGAGCGGCTGATCCCCATTCTGGATGAGAAGAATTTCTACCTGGAACACTACCTGAAGGACGAGCCCCTGTCCTTTGAGGCGATCATCGCGTCTTACGAGGGATTTGCCCGCAAACTGGCGCCCTTTGTCACCAACATATCGGTGGAACTGTCGCGTTCAATCGCCGACGGCGCCCAGGTGCTTTTTGAAGGTGCCCAAGGCACCCATCTCGATATCGACCACGGCACCTACCCGTTTGTGACCTCCTCCAACACCGTCGCCGGCAACGCTTGCAGCGGCTCCGGTGTCGGGCCGCGGGTGATCACCGGCGTGTTGGGGATCGCCAAGGCCTACACCACCCGGGTCGGCGAAGGCCCCTTCCCCACCGAACTCTTCGACGAGACCGGCGATCAGATCCAGCAGCGCGGGGCGGAATTCGGCGCCACCACCGGCCGCAAGCGCCGCTGCGGCTGGCTGGATACGGTCATCGTGCGCAACGCCGCCCGCTTAAACAGCTTAAGCGGCCTGGCGATCACCAAGCTTGACGTTCTCGGCGGCCAGGAGCAGATCAAGATCTGCAACGCATACAGCCACAACGGCCAGGTGTTGAAGGAATTTCCCACCAGCCTCACAATTCTGGCGGAATGCGAGCCTGTTTATGAGACCCTGCCCGGTTGGTCCGAAGACATCCGCGCCATCCGCCGCTTCGACGACCTGCCGCCAAACGCCCGCGATTATCTCAAGTGCATCGAAGCGCTGACGGGCGTTTCGATTGAGATCGTGTCCGTCGGGCCCGGACGCGACGAAACCGTTATTCTTAAAAACCAGTTCGCCCGCTGACGATCTATCGAACCGCGCCCAACCCGACAGCTTTTGAAAAACCCCCGCCCGGGCTGCCCGAACATCAGGGCCCCGGAAAGCCCATGGGATGCAAGTGGGGAAGCGTCCGGGCTTTTTGCAGCCTTCTCAACTTTTGATTGACAAGCGCCGGCTTGTGGCTTAAAAAACTTCCACATGTTGTCGGGACGTGGCTCAGTCTGGTAGAGCACAGCGTTCGGGACGCTGGGGTCGCTGGTTCAAATCCAGTCGTCCCGACCACAATAAAAACATTTAGTTAGGGCGCCTTTCGGGGCGCCCTCTCTTTTGGGCTTCTGGCTAATCCTTGATGGACCGGTAAAAAGTCATCTCATTCTACCTTGCTGAAAAAATTGAAAAACCCGCTAATTTCCTCTTGCCTTCCGCGGCCCTCTATGGTATGAAAACCCATATGATTACGGCAGCTTAATCGGGGGAAGGCATGATTCGCATCAAAGACCACAAACAGCAACATCTCTTCGACCCATGGAGCTTTCTGAGCTCCAAACGGCGGCAGATACTGGAAGAGGGGTGGCCGGGGCTTTTCCGGGAGCATCTTTTGGAGGAGTTGCCCGTTGAGCAATTGGCTTCCTTTTTTTCCAGCGACTCCGGCAGGCCGACCAAAGAACTGCACACCGTGCTGGGGGTGCTGTTGCTGCAGCAGGCGCTGGACCTCAGCGACAAGCCCGCCATCGATCAGCTCTGCTTCAAAATCCAGTGGCACTTTGCGCTCAACATCCCCGAGGAAAGCGATGAGGCCAAATACATCAGCGAAAAGACCCTCTATTCCAGCCGCCAGAGACTCATCGAAAAAGGCCTGGACCAGATCATCTTCGAGCAAACAGGCCAAAAGCTGGCCGCGGTGTTTGGAGTTGATCCTGAAAAACAGCGCCTCGACTCGGTGCACATCCGCTCAAATATGCGCAAACTGGGGCGCATCAGGATCTTCAGCCAGACGATCTTAAAGTTTCTGGTAAACCTAAAACGGCACCACCGCGACCTGTTTGACGGCATTAACCCGGAGGTGACGGCGCGCTACTGGGGCAAGAAAGCCCAGTCCGCCTTTTCCCTGGTCAAACCCTCGGAATCGGGGAAAACGCTTAAAACCGTCAGCACCGATTTATTTGATCTGATCGAGCAGTTCAAGGACCAGCCGGCTGTTTGCGCCATGCACAGCTTCAAGCTGATGCAGCGGGTGCTCTCCGATCAGTGCAAGATCAAAACCGATGATACCGGCGGCCCGAAGGTTGAGGTCAAAAAGCCGGCCGAGATCCCGTCGGATTCCTTGCAAAACCCCTCGGACCCGGATGCCACCTACAGCGGCCACAAAGGCCAGGGTTACCAGGTGCAGATCATGGAAACCTTCAGCTGCAGTGAGGATACGGCTGAAAGGGAGCAAACGCTGAATCTGATCACCCATGTGGCGGTTGAGCCCGCCTGTGAAAGTGACGCCCATCCGCTGGTCCCTGCTATTGCCGATACCCAGGTCCGTGGCCTGGGCCCCGAAGAGCTGCTGGCCGACACCCCCTACGGCAGCGATGAAAACCACCGGGTCGCGGCGGTGGCGGAGGTCGAGTTGGTCGCCCCCACCAGCAAGGGCGGTGAGAAAAAGCCCCTGAGCGAATTTCAATTCGATGCGGCCGGCAACGTCACGACCTGCCCTGCGGGGCATGCCCCCACCTGCTGCAAGCCCAAAAAGAACGCGAAACACTGCGCTGTTTTTGAACTGGAGCGCTGTAAAGCCTGTCCGCGGCTCTCGGAATGCCCGGTGAAACTGGGCCGAAACGGCGCTTACGTAAACTACAGCGCAAAGCAGGCCCGCCTGGCGCAACTCAGGGCCTGGGAGCAAACCGAGACGTTCTTGGATAACTACCGCTGGCGCGCCGGGGTGGAGGCCACCATGAGTGAGCTTGACCGGCTGACCGGAATCAAGAGGCTCAGGGTCCGGGGATTTGGAGCTGTGCGCTTCTGCGCCATCATGAAGGCCGCCGGGTTGAATCTATTGCGGGCAGCCAGGGTCCGGCGGGCCAGGGCAAAGGCCTTGGCCGCCCTAAACGGCTGTTTTGGGGTCATTTTAAGCGCGCGCCGGGTTTTCAAAGAGCGCGTCCAAGCTGGCGTGGCAAATTTTGGCTTGATTTACCCCGACCAACCGCCGGCGACCTCGGCTGACTTCAAATTGGCCGCCTGATTTTTTACGGGCCCATCAATTTTGGCGTACTTTTCCCGGTACCCCAAAAATCCGCCGTAAATTCACTCATGGCCGTACTGCTGCACCTGGTGGCGTGATGCTTTTCTATGAAACTCCAATTTTAAAAAAAACGTATTTTTTTGTAAAATGGCCATGGCACGGCCCATGCCTAAACCGCCCGCTAAGCCATACTAAGACATTAAAATAAATTATAAATTCAATTAATTGGAATAAACCCAACCGTTCGGGACGCTGGGGGCCGCTCGTTCAAATTTAGTCGTCCCGACCACAAAAAAACAAATAGTTAGGGCGCCTCTCGGGGCGCCCTAACTATTGAATCGTGCTGACTGTTTTGAAAGTTCCGCAAAAAGGCCAATTTCTGCGTTGCGCTGCATCTCAAAGTCGCTGCGGCGTACATAAGTACCCCTCACTCCACGAGATTTGCGCGCCTTGAATTTGACATTTCTACGAAACTGTCTGGATTTTGACTTTTTACTGGTTCATCTGTTTTGGCAGTGGTGTGAAAATGGCGTTTAGGAGGGCTATCCGCCGACCTTAGACGATGCCATTGTCGCCCCCTTCTACCCCGTGGCGGCATCGTTTTAAAATTCCTTTCGGCATTTGGTGTTCGTCGCCTCAAAGGGTTTTAATGTTCTGGAATCAAGACGAATTTTCCCACGTGTTCTTTTTTTAGAAACTGCTTTTGCGCTGCAACGATATCGGTGAGCGGATAGGTCGCGGCAACGATCGGGCGGATCTCACCATTTTCGATGTAGCGGACCAGGTTGGGAAATACCGGTTCATCCCAGGCGGTTGTGCCAACGAACGTGATGTCCTTGAGGTACATATCGCGCATATCGAAACTCACGATAGGGCCGGCAATCGCCCCCGAGGAGGTCAGCCGGCCGCCCCGTTTGAGCAGTTTTATCATCGTTCCGAAGTTTCCCCCGGCGACATTGTCGACGACGACGTCGACGCTCTGTTCACCGAGTTCGGCGATGAGGTCGGTACTCCGGTCGAAAAGAGTGTCGATCCCAAGGTCATCCATTCGGGCGTGCTTTTCACGGTGGGCAGTGCCCACCACTTTAGCGCCGCGCCTCTTCGCCAGCTGCACCGCGGCGGAGCCGACGCCTCCTGAAGCCCCGGTGACGAAAACGATGTCCCCTGATCTCACACCGGTTCTGTGGAGCATGTTTTCCGCAGTGCCGTAAGCGCAAGGGATCGAACCGAGTTCGGCATCGGACCAGCCGCAGTCAACCGGAAACACCTCGCTGCCCCAGACTTTCACGTATTGAGCAAAAGCACCGTCGAAATCCGATCCCATCCAGATGTTTTCCAGAGATTGAAAGTCGAACTTGCGGATGCAGGGGCGAACCAGTACCCGCCTGCCGAGGAGCCGTTGGGCGTCAGCATCTGCCTTGATGACGATACCGCAGCAATCAGTGCCTTGAATGAAGGGGAAAGGCGTCGCTTTGTCCCAGCCGCCGTCCGCCTGCTCGTGATGGCTACTGTCGCTGGAGCTTGAGGTTTCGTTGGTGGATTTGGTCACGCTCGATGAGTACCACCCCAATCGGGTATTGATTTCCGTGTTGTTCATGCCCGCCGCTAGGACTTTGATGAGTATTTCTCCCGGTTTGGGTTTCGGCATCGGGACATCCGTGTAGACCAGTTTCTCGAAGCCGCCGTTGCCGGTTGTGAGAACGGCTTTCATGGTGCGATCAGTCATTTCGTCCCCCTGGTAGTGATTTTCGTGCCGCCACGGCACGTTGGCAACAAACTTTTTTATTTTTTATATACCATGGAAGCACGCCCCTTGCCAGGTTGAATGGTAAGCCGCCTCATCGGCAGGATCACTTTGAGCAACGCAGTTATCTAAATTCAAAACAAGCGTGAAATAATCATCCCGCTCGAAAAAAAACTCGAAATGTCCTTAAATTCAGTGTATTATGTGTTTGTCTGAACAATAACCACTGAATAGAAAGGAGCATTTCGAGTGAAAAGAAATATCAGCAAAAAATTG
>JAJDNY010000046.1 GCA_022340425.1 Desulfobacteraceae bacterium
CCAGTGGCGGCCCGGGCTGTTCTGCCGCCAGGGATACGAGAAGTGGGCCGCCGAGGGCCGCAGCGATCTGCTGGCGCGCGCCCGCCGGCGTCTGCAGGAGATCCTGCAGGGCCCTGCCCCCAGGGCCGTCGATGCCGAAAAGGAGCGGGCGATCGCTGCCCTGGTTGCGGGCTTCAAGGGCGACTGAGGCATAGGCCGGGCGGCGCAGGCCAGGGCCCCCGCGGGGTGCCGCCGGTTTGCAGGGCGGGGGCCGTTGCCACCGGCCGGCGGAGGGAATCGGAAAAATCACCCAACCCCCGGTTAAGTCCCCCGGTTTTGAAACCGGTGTCCGCCAGGGCGGGTGAGGAGGTGTGTGGCATGCAATACCGCTATTTGGGCCGCACCGGCTGCCGGGTCTCGGCCCTGGGCTTTGGCTGTATGCGTCTGCCGGTGATCGGCGGCGACGAGGGCCGCATCGATGAGGCCCACGCCGCCCGGCTGCTGCAGGCGGCCATCGAGGGCGGCGTCAACTATGTCGACACCGCCTACCCCTACCACCGGGGCGCCAGCGAGCCGTTCGTCGGCCGGGTGCTGCAGGGCGCCCTGCGGCAGAAGGTGATCCTGGCCACCAAACTGCCCTCCTGGCAGGTGGAGCGGAGGGAGGATTTCGATCAATTTCTCAACGAGCAGCTCCGGCGGCTGCGCACCGACCGGATCGACTGCTATCTGGTTCACTCCCTCAAAGCCGACTGGTGGCGGAAGCTGGCGGGGCTGGGCGTGCTGGAATTCCTGGAGCGCGCACTCCGCGACGGGTGCATCCGCTTTGCGGGCTTCTCCTTCCACGACGAACTGGACGTCTTCAAGGAGATCGTGGACGCCTACGACTGGGATTTCTGCCAGATCCAGTACAACTACATGGACGAGGAAACCCAGGCCGGCACCCAAGGGCTGGCCTACGCCGCCGCCAAGGGGTTGGGGATCGTGGTGATGGAGCCCCTGCGCGGCGGTGCGCTGGCGGCCCAGGCGCCGGAGGATATTCGCGCCCTCTGGGAGACCGGCCGGGTCAAGCGCACCCCGGCCGAGTGGGCCCTGCGCTGGGTCTGGGACCGCCCCGAGGTCGGGGTGGTGCTCAGCGGGATGAACTCCCGCGCGCAGCTGGACGAAAACTGCCGCATCGCCGGGGAAGCGCTGCCCGCTTCGCTGCTGCCGGAGGAGCACGCGCTGATCGACCGGGTGCGCGCCTGCTACCGCGAGCGCATCCGGGTGCCCTGCACCGGCTGTGGCTACTGCCAGCCCTGTCCGGAGGGGGTCAACATCCCGCGCATCTTTGCGCTCTACAACGACGGCTTCGTCTTCGGCAGCCACCGCTGGGCGCGGATCATGTACACCCAGGTGAGCAACGCCGGCCAAACGGCCGCGGGCTGCATCGCCTGCGGCCAGTGCGAGGAGGCCTGCCCCCAGGGGATCGACATCATCGCCGGGCTGCGCGAATGCCACGCGCTGCTGACGGCGCCGAGCGATCGCGGGACGGGCGCGGCGGCCTCCGTGCCCCAAGGGGCGCAAAAGGGGCCGCGGGGTCATGGCTGAGGCCCGGCGACAGGCGGCGGACCCCGGGGTGGCCGACCGCTACCGGCGCCAGGCCGCGATGCTGGCCAACAAGGTGGTCAAGCGCTACCGCCACCTGCGCAAGCGCTTTGCGCGGGAGAACATCGAGGTCTTCAGGCTTTACGACTGGGATATCCCGGAAATTCGGGCGGTGGTGGACTGGTATGGCGGGCATCTGGTGATCGGGGAATACACCCGCACACAGTCCACGCCCGAGTGGTTGCCGCTGATGGGCGCCGCAGTTGCCGAGGCGCTGGGCGTGCCCCGCGAAAAATTGCACCTCAAGGAGCGGCGCGCGGGCTTCCAGGGGGGCCGGCGCTACCGGCGCCTGGACTTCACCAATCGCAAGATCGTCGTCACAGAGCGAGACTTTCGCTTCTACGTGAACCCCTACGACTACATCGATACCGGTCTTTTTTCCGACCACCGCAACACCCGCCAGATGGTCCGGGACGCGTCGGCAGGCAAGGATTTTCTCAACCTCTTCTGTTACACCGGCACCTTCTCGTGCTATGCGGCCAGGGGCGGGGCGCGCACCACGGTGTCGGTGGACCGGGCCGAAAGCGCCATCCAATGGACCCGCGAAAACATGGCCCTCAACGTTATCCCCGAAGCTGGCAACAGCCTGGTGCAGGCCCACGCGTCCGATTTTCTGAAAACCGCCTGGCGCCGGCAGCAGCGCTTCGATCTGGCGCTGGTGGACCCCCCGTCCTATTCCACCACCCGCGCACGGCGGGAGGATTTCGACATTCTGCGCGATCACCCCCTGCTGCTGGCCGCCGTTGTGGCGGTGATGCGCCCCGGCGGCACCATCTGGTTCTCCACCAATCACCAGGATTTCATCCCCGCCATGGACCGGCTGGCGGTCACCGCGGTGAGCGAGATCACCGCCGCCACCATCCCCGAAGACTACCGCAGCAAGCGCAAGACCATCCACCGCTGCTGGCGGATTAAGGTCTGAGGGGTATTGACGGGAACTTCCCCGCGCCCCCGGGCCGGCTGCTGCGGCCTTATGTTGGTAGCCGGCGGCCGCCGCGGTGGCCCGGGATTTTGCCAGATGCCGGGAATCGTGCTAAGGGGCTTTGAGCCCGACCGCATCAACCGGCGGTCATCAGCGATGCCCTGAATCAGAAGGAGCCAGGGATGGCAGCCGCTCCCCGCCGCCCAAAAAGTCCCCCGCGTCTGCGCAGGCTGGTCCGTCCGCTGGCCTGGCTGCTGGGGGGCTTGCTGCTGGTGACGATCCTCCAGGTGGCGGCCCTGCGCTTCGTCAACCCGCCGACCACGGTGAGCGTTCTTTGGGAGCACATTCGCCAGCGCATCAAGGCCAAACCCTACCGCCCGCCCGCCCGGGTCTGGCAGCCGATCGAAAAAATATCCCCGCACCTGCGCAGGGCCGTGCTGGCCGCCGAAGACCAGCGCTTCGTTGAGCACCACGGGTTCGATCTGGTTGAAATCCGCAAGGCGGCCAAAGACATCCTCTTCGAACAGCGGGTGCGGGGGGCCAGCACCATTTCCATGCAGACCGCCCGAACGGTCTACCTGCTGCCGGTGCGCAGCGTCCTGCGCAAGGCCCTGGAGGCCTACTACACCACCCTGATCGAACTTTTCTGGAACAAGCGCAGAATCCTGGAAATGTATCTCAACACCGTGGACTGGGGCCCGGGGGTGATGGGGGCCGAAGCGGCTTCCCAACGCTATTTCAAGATATCCGCGAGCCGTCTGAACCCCCGCCAGGCCGCTCTCCTGGTGGCGGTCCTGCCCAACCCGCACCGTCTGTCGCCCCTTCGGCCCGACAGCTACGTCCGGGAGCGGGCCCGGCGGATTCAGGCCCAAATGCACCTGATGCCGCTGTTGTAGGGCCACTTGCAGGATGTCGGCTCGGCTGCGCCTCAAGCCTTTCGCCGTAAAACGGCCTTCTGCTGGGCCTTTTTAGCCGCGTTTCTCTCTACGAAAATCGGCCGCCCGCTGAAGGGGTCCCTTCCCGTGCGGTACATCAGGGTGGACCAGGTGGAGGGGGTGGGGGTGAAGATCTGGACCTGCTCGGGCAGCAGGTGCAGCTTGCGGACCGCGAAGGTGCGCAGCTGGTGCATGTCCGCAAGGCTGCAGCCGGGGTGGGCGGCCATCAGGTAGTAGGTCAGAAAGGCCGGCAGGCGCTGCCGCCGCCGGAGGCGCTGAAACAGCTGGATGAACGCCTTCAGGCATTCCTGGCCGGGTTTGCCCATCAGCTCCAGGACCGGCGCGGCCACATGCTCGGGGGCGATTTTCAGCTGCCCGGAGACGTGGTGGCGCAGCAGCGTCTCCAGATAGCGGGCGCCGGCTTCGCGGTCCTGCAGGATCAGATCGTAGCGAATTCCGGAGGCCACAAAGACCTTGCGCACCCCGGGCAGCCGGCGCAGGGCCTCCAGCAGTCGGATCTGGCGGCCGTGGTGGACCGGCAGGTGACGGCAGGGTGCGGAGAAGAGGCAGCTCTTCTCGCGGCAGGCGCCCTGGTGCGTTTTGCGGCGGCACTCGAAACCGTACATGTTGGCCGTGGGGCCGCCCACATCGGCAATGATCCCCTTGAAGGCCGGGTGCCGCGCAAATCCGGCCGCCTCGCGCAGCAGGGAGTCCTCGCTGCGCGAGACGACGTGCCGGCCCTGGTGGACCGCGATGGCGCAGAAACGGCACTCGCCGTAGCAGCCGCGGTGGGAGGTGAGGGAGAAGCGGATGGTCTCGAGGGCCTTGACGGGGCCGTCTTTTCCGTAAAAGGGGTGGACGTCGCGGGCATACGGCAGCTCGTAGATCCGGTCGAGGGCCTCCGGGGAAGGGGGCGGCGGGGGCGGGTTCTGGACGAGGTAGCGGGTGTCCTGGCGCTGGTAGAGCCGGCGTGCGGTGAACGGGTCCGCGTTTGCGTAGAAGATGCGGAACATCGCGCTCAGCTGGTCGTCGTCTTGGGCCACCAGCGGGTGGGGCGGCAGTTCGATGTCCGGCCCCGGAAATTGGGGCATCGCTGCGGGGGGCTGGCGGCTGATGTAGCAGATGCCGCGAACGGTGCGGATGTCCTCTCCCCGGGCCAGTCGGGCGGCCAACTCCAGAACGGTCTGCTCGGCCATCCCGTAGACCAGCAGGTCGGCCTTGGCGTCGAAGAGGATCGCGCGCCGCACGCTGTTCGACCACCCGTCATAGTGCGCAATGCGCCGCAGGCTGGCCTCGATGCCCCCCAGGACAATCGGGCGGGTGGCTTTGAAAAACCGCCGGATGAGGTTGCTGTAGACGATCACGGCCCGGTCCGGACGCCGGTTGTTGACCCCGCCGGGGGTGAGGTCATCACTTTTGCGCCGCTTGCCGCCGGCGGTATAGTTGGCCACCAGGGAATCGACGCAGCCGCCGCTGACCCCCCAGAAAAGAGCCGGCTGACCCAGCCGGCCGATGTCGCGGGCGCTGTGGACGTCCGGCTGGGCGATGATCCCGACCCGGTAGCCGGCGGCGAGCAGCACCCGGCCGATGACGGCCACCCCGATGTGGGCCGAATCGGTATAGGTGTCCCCGGTCACCAGGATGACGTCCAGCTGCGACCAGCCCAGCCGGCGGACCTCCTGGGGGGTGGTGGGGATGAAGGCCGGGCTGCCGGGGGAGATGGCGGCGTTTTGGGGCATGGCGCTTCCCTATCGAGTCGGGTTGTGGAAAGCACGCGGCCGCGCAGCCGTTTGCGGTAAAACTCCAGCCGCTTGGGGTGTTGCGGGCCGCAACGGGCGGGAGAGGCCCCGGCGCGCCGGCCGGCGGCATATCAGCCCACAACGGTCCTGCGGGTGACGACCCGGGGCCAAGGAGTTTTCAGTTGTCCGAAAAGAAAAAATTCTATGCGGTGGCCAAGGGCCGCAAACCGGGTATTTACCAGAAGTGGTTCGGCCCCGATGGGGCTCAGTTCCAGATCGACCGTTTCCCGGGGGCGGTTTTTCGGGGGTTTGCTACACGCCGCGAGGCCGAAGCCTTCCTCCGCCAGCCGCACCCGGCCAGGGTCAGGCCGCGGCCCCCGGCGCCCCAGGGTGCCGCCAGGGCGGCCTCTGCCGGCGAGGTGGTCATCTACACGGACGGCAGCGCCCGCGGCAACCCGGGGCCCGGCGGATACGGCGCGGTGATTCTGGAAGGGGAAAAACGCACGGAGCTTGCGGGCGGTTTCAGAAAAACCACCAACAACCGCATGGAACTGCTGGCCTGCATCAAAGCCCTGGAGGCCCTTCCGGCGCCCGCCACGGTCGTGCTCCACAGCGATTCGGCCTATGTCGTCAAGGGCATCAACCGGGGGTGGGCCGAATCCTGGCGCCGCAATGGCTGGCGCAAGAGCAACGGCGCGCCGGCCCTCAACCCGGACCTCTGGGAAAGGCTCCTGACACTCTGCCGGGAGCACACCGTTCGCTTCATCTGGGTCAGAGGCCACGCCGGCAACCCGGGCAACGAACGCTGCGACCAACTGGCCACCCAGGCCGCGATGGGGGGCGGGCTGCCGCCGGACACGGCCTACGAAGAGGCCTGTCGCCTGAAATGACGGTATGCGCAAACCCCAGCACCGCAGCATTCTGGATACTGTATCGAAGAAAATGGCACAGGGCGGCGCGATTTCGGGCAACAAAAAAGGCATCGCCCCCGACTGGAGGCAATGCCTTGTTTTAATTTTGAACTGGCGGGTTAGAGCACCGTGACATTGACTGCGGCGGGGCCCTTCTGACCCTGCTCGATCTCGAAGCTCACGCGGTCGCCTTCATTCAGAGACCTGAAGCCGCTTGCGTTGATGGCGGAGTGATGAACAAACACGTCCGGACCGTTTTCCTGCTCGATGAAACCAAACCCCTTGCTGTCGTTAAACCACTTGACTACGCCTTCTGCCATGGTGACTTCCTCCTTGTTAAAAAAAATTCTCTAAGTTTCAGACTGCAGGTCGCCACTTTGGCAAATGGTTTGTGCACCTTCAGTAAGAAACCGGCTCGTGGAACCCCGAGCCTTTACTTAAGCATTTTCAATACCATGTTTTAAAAAAAAAACAAGCGTATTTAAGAAAAAAAGTGACCCGCCGGATTTTTTTTGTTCCACGGCGCCGCTTCCGATTCAGCAAGCCGAAGGGCAGTAGGCGGTCAACTGTTCACCCGTAGCGGTTTGTCGGGAATGGCCGGCCGCGCTATTCTACCGCGAGTTGCGCTGGCGTGCGGGTTGGCGGGCGGTCGCGGTCCGGCCGCCTGGTGTTGGCCGTCGGCTGGAAGTTTCAGCCCCCGAAGGCGACATCCAGGCAAAGGCGCCCGCGTGCGATCGCCCGGCCCGGCTTGCCGCGGGCTTTCGGCTGCGCGCCGGCTGGCGTTCGGGACGCCGGCCGTCGTTGACTTTTGGCGGGGCGGCGGCCGCGTAGTTGAAATCGGTCAGGGTGCGGCGTTCGGTCCGGGAGCCGAGCACCCGGTCGATGGCCCTTACCATGTCCTGGTCGGCGCTGGTGATCAGGGTGAAGGCATCACCGCTGCGGGCCGCCCGGCCGGTCCGGCCGATGCGGTGGATATAAGCCTCCGGCGTGTTGGGGATGTCGTAGTTGATGACGTGTGAAATCTGGCTGACGTCAATCCCCCGGGCAGCGATATCGGTGGCCACCAGGATCTGAAAGGTCCCGTCGCGGAAGCCGTTCAGCGCGGCCTGACGCCGGTTCTGGGAGAGGTTGCCCTGCAGTGAGGCCGAGCGGAAACCGGCACTGGCCAGCTTTTCGCCCAGGCGCTTGGCGCGGTGCTTGGTGCGGGTAAAGACCAGTACCGACTCGGTGGTCGTGTTTTCCAGCAGCTTCAGCAGCAGCGGGGTTTTCAGGTGTTCGCTGACGGGGTAGAGGGCGTGGCTGACGGTCTCCGCGGGGGCCGTCAGGCCCACCTGGACGGTGACCGGGTTATGCAGCACGTCCTTTGCCAGATTCCGGATTTCAGCCGGCATGGTGGCCGAGAAGAGCAGGGTTTGGCGCTTGGCGGGGACATGCTTCAGAATCCGCCGGATGTCGGGGAAAAAGCCCATGTCGAACATCTGGTCGGCCTCGTCCAGCACCAGCACCTCCAGGTGCGAGAGGTTCACCGTGCGGCGGCCGATATGGTCCAGCAGACGGCCGGGGCAGGCGACGACGATGTCGGTGCGTTTCAGAATCTCGATCTGGGGGTTGATCCCCACCCCGCCATAGACGGTGGCGCTCTTGAGGGCGGTCCCGCGTCCGAGGGTGTCGATGGCCTGGTGGATCTGTTCGGCCAGCTCGCGGGTGGGGGCGATGATCAGCGCCCGGACCTGGCCGCGGGAGCTTCCGCCGGCCAGCAGACGGTTCAGGATCGGCAGCACGAAGGCCGCCGTTTTACCGGTGCCGGTCTGGGCCAGCCCCATGACGTCCTGGCCCTGCATGACCGGCGGGATCGCCTGGGTCTGGATCGGGGTCGGGTGGACATAACCCGCCGCCGTGACGCCTGCGGCGACGGTGGGGTGGAGATTGAACGCGTTGAAATTAGAATTCATAAGTTCCTTTGGATGGTGAAAAACAGTGCAATAAAAAAGCCCCGGATCAATTCCGGGGCTTACGATGGTTTCGTGGGTTTCCAGGAAGTGTGTCGAGGGGGGGGAAGTGGTTCAGTGAGTGGATAGTAAGGGGTAAATCACTGCGCGTCAAGGAAAATCTATGAAATAATTGAAATCAGGCCACTTTGGACTTTCCCCGAGCCCTCCTCAGACGGCTTTGACCTGCTCGGCGCGAATGTTGATCAGGTTGCCGGCCAGCATCACCACCGCTCCCACCAGGACCAGGACATCCGGCTGCTCGCCGTAGACCGTCAGACCCACCAGGGCGATCAGCGGCAGACGCATGAAATCCATCGGCACCACCACCGTGGCGTCGGCCAGTTTCAGCGCCCGCGCCATGCAGTAGTGGGCCGTCAGGGCCGAGAGGCCCACCGTCAGGAGCCAGGGCCACATCATTGGGGACGGGGTCACCCAACCCGCCAGCGACGGCACCAGCCCCAGGGGCAGCTGGATTGCCGTCATGTAGAAGATGATGGTCAGCGGCGGGTCGATCTGGGCCAGTTTGCGGGTCAGGGTGTGGGAGAGGGCATAGCCGAGTGCACCCCCCAGGACCGCCAGGGCAGCGGGCTGGAAAACCGCCCCCCCGGGCCGCAGAATGATCAGCATGCCGGCGATGCCTAAAGCGATGGCGGTCACCCGCGGCCGGCTCAGGCGCTCGCCCAGCAGGAGGGTCGCCAGGATCGCGGTCCAGACCGGTACGGTGAACTCGATGGCGAAGACTTCGGCCAACGACAGGGTGGCAAGGCCGTAAAACCAGCCGAACTGCCCCCCGAAATGGGCGATGTTGCGGGCCGCATGCAGCCGGAAGCAGCCGGTCTGGAGGCGCCGCCAGCCGGTCGGCCGCAACAGGAGGCCGATCACCACCAGCCCGATCAGGCTGCGGAAAAAAAGAATCTGGAAGGTGTTCAACTCCGCGGACAGCTCGCGGCCGCCGATGGCCATGGCCATGAAGGAGATCAGGGTGCCGGTCATCCAGAGGGTGGCGCGGACGATGGGGTGGCGCGGTCTGCGCCCGTTTTTCTGGAAACGGTTCGGCAATGGCGTTCAGCACCTCATCGGCGGCTGTTGAGAACCGTGATCTGGTCGTTCAGGGTCCAGTAGTCGTAGACGTAGCCGATCAGAAATAGGCCCCCGGTCAACAGGTAGAGCAGGCCGCTGAGCCACTTGCCCATGTACATGCGGTGAACGCCGAAAATGCCCAGAAAGGTGAGCAGAATCCAGGCCAGGGTGTAGTCGATGGGCCCCTCCTGGAAGCGCAGGTCCGCCCGGCGATCCATGCCGGGGATCAGAAACAGGTCCACGATCCAGCCGATGAAGAGCAGCCCCAGGGTGAAGAAGTAGAGCGTGCCCGATATGGGTTTGCCGTAGTAAAACCGGTGGGAACCGGTAAAACCGAAAAGCCAGAGGATATAGCCGATGGTCTTGCGGTGGGTATCTTCGGGCATGGGGGCTCCTTTCATCTATTAGGGTGCCGGCGGGCTGGTGCGCTGCCGCTTCCGGCGGTTGGCGGTTGATGACCGAATAAATTCATTAATAAAAGGTTGCGCCACCGGTGTCAAACCCCCAGCGCGCCGGGCGGTCGGCACGCGAAGGGGGCGGCGCCAGCAGTGGCAGGTGCCTGGGATGACCGCCCGCGCTTGGCCCTTCAAACGCAGTTCTTGATTCGCTCTGAGTTTCAGCCTACCATAAGGCATGCGCCGGCGCGCGGCCCGGGCGGGCCGTCGGGCAGGCTGCGGCCTTTGGCAACATCCCGATCACCGAGGAGGAGACCCGTTATGCCGGGAGAAAAAACGTTGCGATGGATCTGCGTTCTGGCGCTCGGAAGCCTGCTGAGCGCCTGTGCCGCCGCCGGCCCGGCCACCCGGCCAATGGTGGACAACCCCAAAGAGCTGGTGGCGGCCTTCGAAGGTGAGGTTGCCGGCGCCCGCAACCGTCAGGTCAACATTTTGGCACCTGGCTGGTTTGAAAAAGCCGACCGAGCGCTGGCGGATGCACGCCGGGGTTTCGAAGCGCAGGCGGCGGTTTCCAAGATCGCCGATTCCGTCGCCCGCGGTCGGGAGTATCTCAGCAAGGCCGAGGAGATGGCCGCCGTGTCCCGGACGGCGCTGGCCGATCTGTTGCCCAGCCGCGAAGCTGCCCGCAAGGCCGGTGCCGCCCGGCTGGCGGCCTACGAGGACACCGAAGCGGATTTCCTGCGCTTGACGCGCGCCATCGAGCAGAACAACCTCGGGTATGCCATCAAAAACAAAGAGCGGGTCAAGGCGGCCTACCACGACCTGGAAATTGCGGCCATCAAGGGGGATGCCCTGGGGGAAGCGCGCGAGCTTCTATCTCAGCTGGACGCCATTGCGGGGCGCAAACACGCCCCGCAAACCACCGCCCTGGCCTTCGAGAAATACGATCAGGCCGATCGCTTCATCTCACAGAACCCCTATGCCAGCGAAAAGATGAACCTGATGGCCCGGGACGCCCTTTTTCATGCCAACCGGGCGCTCCAGATCACCCGCCAGGCCCTGGCGGTCAAGGAGATGAACCCCGAAGAGGTGGCCCTCTGGGTCGAGGAGCTGCTGCAGCGCACCACCCGCCAGCTGTCGGCGCCCGACATGCGTGCCCAGAGCTTCCAGGTCCAACAGGAGAACATCATCAGCTCCATCCAGGCGCTTGAAGAGAACCGCGACTATCTCAGCGCCAAAACCGAGTCCCTTAAAAACGAGGTGGATGAGCTCAGTGCCCGGGTGATCAATCTCGAGGGTCGCAGCCGGGAGGAGCAGGAGGCCATGGCGCGGCTGGAGGCCGAGAAACGCTTAGATCAGAAATTCAACGAGATCCAGACCTTTTTCCGCAAGGATGAGGCCGAAGTTTACCGCCAGGGCGACTACCTCATGATTCGGCTGCGGGGAATCAAGTTTCCGGTCGGCCGGGCGGTGATCATGCCGGTAAACTATGAACTGCTGCGCAAGGTGCAGCAGGCCATCCGCAATTTCGACGACCCCGACGTGGTGGTTGCCGGCCACACCGACAGCACCGGCTCCACGGCCGTCAATGAGCAGCTTTCCCTGGAACGGGCCGAGGCGGTCCGGGAATACCTGATCGCCAACAATATCGTGCCGCCCAACAGGGTGGCGGCCGTCGGCTACGGGTCCGAGCGCCCCTTGCTGTCCAACGAAACGGCCGCGGGGCGTGCGGCCAACCGCCGGATCGACGTCGCCATCGCCCCTCGGGCGAAGGAAGCCCAGCCTTGAAAATCCCGCCCGGAGCTCAAATCAGATAATCGCCCGCGGCGTGGGTTGTGCAACCGTTCAGAGACAGTGCAAGGCCCCGAGGGATACGTCCTGCAGACAAACCGGAAGCCGGCGCCGCCGGTAAATCCAGGTCCGTGTCATTGATGATGAACCTGGTTGGATTTTCCCCGCCATTTTCGGAAACCCTGAGCGTTTGAGATCATCTGCGCCAGGCCATCAATCGCGAAAAAAGAGATTTGGCAAAAGGTGTCAATCGCGTTCGGTTATACAAGTCCCCAATTTGCCGGATGACCTCTGCCTGGGTCGGGTAGGGGTGAATGGTCTCGGCGATCTGCTTGAGACCCAGTTTGTGGGTCATCGCCAGGGTGATTTCCGAAATCATGTCGCCGGCGTTGGCCGCTACGATGGTGGCGCCGATGATTTTATCCGTTCCCTTGCGCACATGCACGCGCGCAAACCCGCCGGCGTGGCCTTCGAGAATCGCACGGTCGACTTCGCTCAACTGCCGGGTGAAGGTGTCGACCGGGATGCCCTGCTCCTGCGCCTGCTTTTCGTATAACCCGACATGGGCGATTTCCGGTTCCGTATAGGTGCACCAGGGGATGGTCAGAGTGCTGGTCCCGGCGCGGCCGAAGAAGAGCGCGTTGCGAATGACGATGCGCGCCATGAAGTCGGCCGCGTGGGTGAATTGATACGGCGAGCAGATATCGCCGGCCGCGAAGATATGGGGCTGGGTGGTTTGCAAGCGGTCGTTGACCTGCACGCCTTTTTTATTGAAATCGACGCCGGCTGCGTCCAGCCCCAAATTTTCGACG
>JAJDNY010000047.1 GCA_022340425.1 Desulfobacteraceae bacterium
GATGAAGTTCAGCTCCGGCAGGCGGGCAAGGACAGGCTTGCCGTCGCGCAGCTCGTACTTCGTTTTGATGCTGCTGCCGACGACCTGTTCGGGGGGGATGCCGTAGACTTTCTCGGTCCAGGGCCGCATGAACTCGATACCGCCGCCCGACACGATGAAGGTCTTGAAGCCGTTTGCGCGAAGATAGGCCAGCAGTTCGAGCATCGGCTGATACACCATCTCCGTGTAAAGCTTTCCCGTCTTGGGGTGCTTGGCGGATGCGATCCACTCCGTTACGATTTGTTCGAACTCCTCGGTGGTCATGCCCGCATGCGTGGCCATGACAATCTCGAGAATGGCCTTTTCGCCGCCCGCGAGTGCGCCCTTCAGATCGCCCTTGAGCAACGAGGCGAAAGGCTCCTTGCCCTGCCACTCCGGGTGCTCGGGTGCAAGGGCCTTCACGCGATCCAGAGCGAATGCCAGCTGAAAATACATCGGCTGCTCCGCCCAGAGGGTGCCGTCGTTGTCGAAGGTCGCGATGCGCTCGGGTACCGGAACGAAGTCAGGCGAACCCGAGCTGGTCACCTTTTCCACGAAGGCCAGGATGGCCTGCTTGGATTGGCCGTCGTTCCAGGATGGCAGCGGATCCGGGGCCTGGGCGATGGCCAAACTGCCCCAGAAAAACCCCAAGGCGAAGACCAGAACACAGAATTTTACGAATTTCATTTTCATCGCGTCAGTTCTCCTTGATGATTGAAAGGCAACCGGCGTTCGGCACGGGCGGCCAGCCAAAGTCGGCGCAGCACCTTTCTTGACTGACCGTCGGGTACCGAAGTCTTCTGCCTGCCTGATTCACCTTTTACCGGGCTCACTTTCCGGCCGGCTCCACCGATACCGCCAGAGCTTCGGTGTAGGTGATCATCACTGTATCTCCCACCTTCACCCCTTCCAGGTTCTTTGGATCCCGAACCTTCACCGCTGTGCTTTTTCCTTCCGGGCCTTTCAGCGTCACGTATTGCTTGTTCTCGTCGATCGCCTCGATCGTCGCGGTCACCGTAACTTGCTGAGCCGCCGCGCCGGCGGGCTTTTCACCCGGTTTGGCGGTGGCAACCACCTGCTGGGCGGCTGCACCCGGATCGGTTCCGGGCATGAGGATTTGCGCTGCAATCGACTCGTAGTAGGTCATGATCACCTGATCGCCCACTTTCACCTGGGGCAGGTTCTTGACTTCTTCACCTGCCCGAAATTCCATCAGCTTGCCTTCCGGGCCCTTGAGGGTGACCATACGGGTCGCCAGGTCGACGGATTCCACCGTGGCCGTCACCTCTTTTATGTTCTCCTCCAACACCTTGGGCTCGCCAGCGGCCACTGCGCTGGGCACCAACTCCGGCATCTTGTGCCCGGGATACAGCCAACCGGCCGCAAAAGCGGCCAAAATGAAAACGGCGAGCGAAAAATATGGATTTTTCATGGCGATACTCCTTTCATCCTAATTTGGGGTTTAGCGGCAAGTTGGAACGAACATCCAAAAAAGTGGGAGAAAGGGATGCGAGACCGAACATCGATGCAGTTCCATTCCCAACCAGCCGCGCCCAGTTTTCTTTGGGGAGCTCAAATCAGTGTTTAGGCATAAACACTTTATAAGGCTTTAAAATAAAGCCGTCCATTGGACTTTGGTCCAATGGAGAAATGCAGCAACCGCGGAAACTCACCTTCGAAGGGATTAAACCTTTTCTATAAGCGGAAATTACCTGGGCGAAGACAAAATCGAGGAATTGCAGGGAGGCAGTCTCAGCGTTGCAGACATGTTGACCAGCTCGGCCAGGGAATCGGCTTGCATTTTTTCCATCACCCGTGCCCGATGGACTTTTACCGTCTTTTCCACGATCCCCAACTCGAAGGCGATCTGCTTGTTCAGCAGCCCCTTGACGACAAGCTGAAAAACATCCTGTTCACGAGGTGTTAGCGAGGCAAATCTTCGCTCCAGCTCCCGGCATTTTTGCGCTTCCGCGGATTGTTGACGACTCCGCTCGACCGCTTTGCGAATGATCGCGATCAGGGCCTGGCTGTCGAAAGGCTTTTGCAGAAAATCCATCGCCCCGAGTTTCATGGCTTGAACGCTGGTGGGCACGGTGCCGTGGGCGGTGAGAAAAACGATCGGCAGGCGAAACCCCCGCCGTTGAAGCTCGGCTTGCAATTCCAGCCCGCTCAGACCGGGCATGTTGACATCCAGCAGCATGCAGCCGACAGTGGGGGCTGGTTTCGTGTCGGCGAAAAACTCCTGCGCATTGCTGAAGATCCGTCTCGTGAAGCCGTGGACCCTTAACAGTCTGTTGAGCGCGCGCTGGATGGAAGGGTCGTCGTCCACGATAATGACTTCAGCGGCGATTTCATCCGCCATGATTGGGTCCTCCCGGCGCGTGCCGCTCTTTTTCGGCCGCCCCGGCCGGCAGGCACAATCGAAATTCTGCGCCTTTACCCGGGGTGGAAGCGTAGCTTAAAGCACCGCCGTGGGCCTCGGCAATCGAGCGGCAGATGGATAGCCCCAGACCCAGTCCCTGCGGTTTGGTGGTGAAAAAGGCCTCAAAAAGCCTCTCGGCGGTCTCGGGTTCGATTCCTGGACCGTTGTCCGCAACGCTCAGACTGACGGTTCGCCCTTCGGCTTCCGCGGCCGTTCGGACCGTTACGATCCGGGGCGGGGACAGGTTTTGACTCACCGCCTCCACCGCGTTGAGAAGAAGGTTGAGGACCACCTGCTGAAGTTGCACGCTGTCCCCGTCCACCGCAGGTAGATCTGCTTGGAGCCTCAGCTGGACGGCCACCCCCTTGGAGGCCGCATCGGCCTGCATCACCTCTACGGCGTCGGTCGCCACCTGGTTGAGACCGATTCGGGTAGGCGCCGGGGGGGTGTTCTTAACCAGGTGGCGAACGCCGACGATCACCTCCTGCGCCCGCTTGTTGTCCGCCACGATATCCCCGAGCGCAGCCCTCACCTCCGTCAGGTCGGGGTGGGTTTCCGCCAAAAGCGTCTGGGCCACCTCGGCATTCACCCGGATCGCCGCCAGCGGCTGGTTGATCTCATGGGCCAGGCTCTGGCCAAGCTGCCCCACCGTCGAGACGCGGGACATATGGGTCAGTTGCTGATGGAGCCGGGATGCCTGCGCGTCCGCCTGCTTGCGTTTGATCAGGGCGTTGACCAAAACGGCGATCAGCAAGGTCTGCAGGCAAATGAATGCGAAGGCCCCGATCACCCACCAGCGATAGATTTCCCAGGGGGAGGTTTCCCTGAAGCGCACGATGCTTCCCGGCGGCAGCAGGCTCTCGTCGATGCCCCAGCGTTTCAATTCGCGCCAGTCCAACATGGCCGGGTTGTGGCTGATCACCTCGGGAGCGATCGCGGCGACGCTCGTTCCGGAAAGCACCCGTTGGGCGATCTCCCCGCTTTTTCTCCCCAGGGCTTCAAGTTGCGTCATGCGACCGCCGACGCTTCCGTAGCCCAGGGCCGTGTCGATGAGGTTGAAGAGCGGCGCGTTGGCGGCTTGTGAGACCAGTTGCTGGGTAGCCGCCGAGGAAAATATCCGTCCGGTACCGTCTCTGCTCAGGCTGAGGTAAAAAATAGCCGTTGCCTCCGGCAGCCCGGAAACCCGTGTGAGCAGGGCGTCCATGGGCAGACCGGCCAGGTCGATCAATTCCAGTTTTCCCCGGTAATTCTTGAAGGCATCATGGAAAGTCGACAGCAGGAATCTGTCCACCAGCCCGGTACCGGCGATGACGGCAATCCGTTTCAGCCCGGGCCGAAGCACGCGCGCGAGTTCGATGGTGCCGGCGATATCACAGGTTACCGCAGTGCCGGTAGTGTCGCTGCGGTGCTCCAAGCCCTTTTCTCCGACCGCCACGCCTTTGCAGTAGACAATGGGTGTTCCGGAAAAGAGGCTGTCCCGGTGGCGCTTGATGAAATCGAGGCTGGAGTTCGCTACCGGTATGAGCAGATCGAATTTCATGCCGGCATATTTTTCTCGCAAAAACCCCACCAGCGACCGCTCTTTTTCTGCTCCGGGAAAAAGATACAGGTCGAGGCATTCACCCAAAAGCGTGACTTGCAAGGGGCCACCCTTGTCAAAGACGGATTTTATCGCCTCGAAGATCGTCTGGTAGGCCGGGGCGGACCAGGCATCTTCGGGGAAGACAACCAGAACTTTTTTGGCATCCGCAGCGTGACTGATACGGGCATGGAGCATCCAACTTAAGACGGCCAATAGACAGGCAAAGGCGAGGCCTGTGAGCACGCCGCGCTTGGTTTGAAGGCGCATGCCGGAAACCCTTTCTAGTTTTCCTTCTTTCCCCTGATGAACTCCTTCAACGCCAGCGCATTTCGGTCTTCGGGGTGATGCGCGATCATCTGGTCGGCGACCCTTTCGGCAGCCGCAATATCCCCCCGCTTGAGGTAGTGCCGGGCGAGGGCCTGGAGATAGTCCAGGTTGTTGGACTCCAGCGCGACGGCGCGGCTCAGGGCCGCTTCGGCCTGCTGGCCTTTGCCCAGGTAATCGTAGAGAAGTCCGAGGTTGAAGTGCACCCGGGGGCCATCGGGAATGCCGCGGGCGGCGGTCGCCAAATGGGTTTCGGCCTCAAGATATTTCTTCTCCTCGGCCAGCAGCAGCCCCAGTGAATACTGCACGTCATAGAGTTCCGGAAAGGCCGTGACGACCTCGCGCAGCAGGGTTTCGGCGTCGCCGTTGCGGCCCATTTGGGCATAGAGCATCGCCAGGTTGACCTTGGCCGGATAGGACTGGTCGTCGATTTGGATGGCCGCCTTAAAGTTTTCGACGGCTCGCTGCGGCTGGCCGAGGGTGGCGTAGAGGTTTCCGAGGTTGAAACGGCCGAAGGCGAAATCCCCCGAGTACGCCATGGCGGCGACATACTCCTGGAGGGTTTTCTCGTACACGCGGCGCTGGTCATCGGCCAGCAACTCGCTCGGTCCCGCCAATCGGGCGGCGGCCTCTACGCGCACGGCCTTGACCGGGTCATAGAGCAGGGGCGCGATCAGGCGCACGCGGCGGTGGGGCTCGGCGGCCGGCAAATGGGCCGCGGCCGTTCGGCGGATCAGGGCCTCGTCATCCATCAGCGCCCGCTCCAGGGCTGCGGCGACGTCTTTGCCGGGATAGGCGGCCAGCAGCTCCAACGCCGTCGCGCGCGCGATAACCGGGTAGAGCGGGTCTCCGGCCAGTCGGATCAGGCCGGCTGCTGCGCCCGGCTGCCGGTCGCGGCCGGCCTGGATGACCTCGCCGTAGTGGGCGCTGCGCCCTGGTCCGTACCACTTGGTGATGGTGTCGTCGGCCCAGCGGCTGGTTTTGTCGATGTGACAGCGGATGCAGGCATCCGGCACGCCGAACTTGACGCTGAGATCCGGGCGGGGGACCCGAATGCTGTGATCCAGCCGGTAGTGGATCCCCATGTAGAAGCGCCCGGGCATGTGGCACTGGACGCACTCGGCCCCGCTGCCAACCTCGAAGAGCACCCGGCCGTCGGCGGCGGTGATGGGGTCTCCCTTTTCACCGGTCTTCTTGTGGAAATGGTGCTGGTAAGTGTCGTAGTCGCTCGCCCGATGGCACTGCAGGCACAGGCCGTTGCCCTCCTTCACGCGCTTGATGCTGTGGACGTTGTGACAGTCGCTGCAGCGCACGTCTCGCGCGTACATCTTGCTCTGGGTGAAGGAGCCGTAGACATAGACCTCTTCCAGGATCTGGCCGTCTGAAAAATAGAGATCTTCGGTGAGCAGGCTCGGCAGCATCACGTCCAGCAGGTCGGGCTCGATGTGGGTGTAATCCCCCAGGATCGCCCGGCGGGAGTGGCACGGGGCGCAGAGTTCAACGGCCTCACGGGACTTCAGCTGGGAGGTGCGCACCGGGAGATCGTAATTTTCCACCGGCGGCCGGGCCAGCTCAGGAAGCTCGGCCCACTTCACATGCCGCGACCCGGGGCCGTGGCAGGCCTCGCAGCCGACGTTGATGTCGGACCAGGTTGTCTGGTAGGTGGCGGTTCGGACGTTGTAGTTCTTTTTGAGGTTGGTGGAGTGGCACGCCGCGCACATCCCGTTCCAGTTCTGGGCCGCGTTGGTCCAGTAGAGCCAGTCCTCTGGATTCAGCGCCTGGTCGGGGTAGAGATGATACCAGCGCCCGGCTTCCACATCCCAGGCGATGGGCAGGCACTGCATCCGGCCGCCGGGAAATGGGATCAGGTACTGCTGGAGGGGGGTCCAACCGAAGGTGTGGGTGACCTCGAAATCCCCCATCCGCCCTTCCGGGCCCTGGGTGTGAACGAAGAATTTGCCATCCTGGCGATAGAAGCGCGATGCGACACCGGCGTGTTCGAAGGTGGCGTCGTTGAAATCGCCGCGCACGCTGGCCTCGGTGGCGACCTCCATGGCGTGATAGTGGTTGGAGTCTTTCCACAATTCGTATTCAGGTTGATGACAGACGCGGCATCGCTCGCTGCCCACAAACGCGGCGTCAGCGCCCGGCTTTGGGAGATCCGGGTCCAACCGGCGCAAATGGTGCTGCACGACGGCGATCGGTACCGCCAGGACGATAAGCGCGGTTGCGATGATGCCTGTGAGTTTCCAGCGAAACATGGCCGATGACGTCACGATCTTGCCTTGGGGGGGTATACCGGCTGCCCGGAATCGAAGCCGCTGCGCTTGAACCTGCGCCCGGTGTCGACCTTGACGATGTTGTTCTCAACGGTCACCGTGAAGGTGTCCAGCGGGCGCGCGGCCGGTGAGCTGATCACGCTGCCGGTGATGTCGAAGGCCGATGCGTGACACGGGCACAGAAACTTCTTCTCCTTTTCAACCCACGGCACGGTGCACCCCAGATGGGTGCACTTGCAGGAAAGCGCCAGCAACCCCCCGTCCTCCAGTCGCACCAGGTAGAAGGCCCCGTTTTGAAACGCGGTGACGGTTCCGGGCGCGAAGGTTGCCAGCGCTCCCGCTGTAACGACGGCGTCGGCCTGGCTTTCGGTCCTGCCGGGTTTGGCCGGCCGCAGAAAGGAGACGGCCAGCCACAGGAATTCGGCCAGCGCCGCCAGGCCCAAAACCGCCCACAGACCGTTGAGAAAGCCGCGGCGGGTAACCGCCGCCGGCATCTCCTGGGACTTTCGGGCTCCGGGTGTCCGGGTCTTGGATGGCTTCATTCGAAATTTTTCCCTCCCCGCTGGTCAAAAGGGCCAGCGCAGCTTCATGCCCTGCCCCCTGAAAAACACGCAGGTGACGGTCAACAGCACCCACCCCACCGCCAGAAAAACAAAAACGGCCTGGACCGCCTCCAGGCGCGTGGCCTGAAACTTCTTCACCATCACAGCGTAAAGCCCGGCGAGGGCTGCAGCCAGGAGAACCGTCGGCAGCAGCCCGAGACTGACGGCCGGGTGCAGATTGGGCAGCATGGTCGAAGTATCAAGCGCGTATTCATCCAAAGCGACAACCAGCAGGGTGGCCAACGCAGCCGCCGCAGCGGCGATAAGCGCGGTGCGCCGGCCGGTGGCCGATGCAAACCAGACACCGGCCGGGGCCTCGGCGTAATCAAGGTAGGGCAGACAAAAGAGACCGAACACCAGGGCAGCGGTGATCAACAGTGCAAAACTCGGGTGGAAGTGCACCAGCAGTTCCTGAATGCCCGCAAAATACCAGGGGGCCTTGGTCGGGTTGGGGCTGAGGCCGGGGTTGGCCGGCTGTCCCATGGGGGCATCGAAGATGAGCGACAGAACCAGCACGCCGGCGATGACCGCCAGGGCCATGGCCGCCTCCCGCAGCAGGAGGTCCGGCTGGGTCGGGACCATGGCCGGCTTTTCCTCCGGCTCCTCGGCCGGGGCGCGGGGGATCACCAGCCCGCCGGCCTTGCGCACCCGCCAGAAGTGAAACGCCATCAGCATGACGATCAGGGCGGGAAAAACGGCGGTGTGCAGGGCGAAGAAATTGCGCAGGGTGGCCGGGCCGATCTGGGGGCCGCCGAGTACGACCTGCTGCAGCCGGCTGCCCACCAGCGGGATGTATTCCAGCACGCCGACGCAGATGGTGGTGGCCCAATAGGCCAGCTGGTCCCAGGGGAGGAGGTAGCCGGTGAGGTTGGATAGCAGCAGGAGAATGAAAAGGCTCAGTCCAACCACCCAGTTCAGCCGGCGGGGGGGGTGAAAGCCGCCGCTGAAAAAAACCCGCAGGCCGTGCAGGCAGACCACGACGACCAGCAGGTTGGCGCTCCAGAAATGCATGTTGCGCACCAGCCGCCCGAACAGGAAGCCCTCCTGAAGGCGCACCAGCGACTCGTAAGCCTGGGTGGGGAGCGGCCCGTAGGCGAATTTCAGCAGGGTCCCGCTGAACAACTGGAGCAGCACCAGAACGGCCGCCATGCCGCCCAGACCCCAGGTCAGGGTGAAACGCAGGGTCCTTTCCGGAACCCTGCGCGGCCTGAAATGCAAGACCAGGGTGCCCAACGGGTTGAGAGTCTTATAGCGCTTTTCCGTTGCAGGGGGCACCCGTTTCATTTGCCTCTGACAAATACCACTTCGAAGTCTTCCTGCAGCCCGGCGTGGTGATAGATTCCCTGGAGCCGGTCGCTTTTCGGGTCATGGACCAGGGTGTAGGTCGATCCGGGGTAGCCGGGGGCACGCAGCTCGATAAAAACGGCGACCGCCGCACCCAGGCGGGTCGCTTCCGCTCGGGACACCGTGATCGGCTTTGGATTGTAATAGGCAGCTTGCATCCGTCCGCCTACATCCACTCCCCTGATTTCGATGACGTAGCCGCCGTCGGGTCGGACCCATCGACCTTTCAGCACCGCGAACTCAGGCGCTTGCTGGGCAAAGGACAGGCTGCCCAGAAAAAACCCGCAGGCCAGTATGCACGCAAGCGGGAACGCCGTCCAAAATGTCTGCACACGCATGATCACCTCCCTCAAGTTTGCACGTGGAGTTTAGCATACTGCCTCGGCTGATCAATAAAAAAGCACGCATAGACTTTCCGTATTGCAAATGAGGGTAGAAAAAGGTATTCATGGACCGCGGTTAGCCAAAAACCCTTAGACCGACCGCTTCACGATCTTGCCGGCAGCAAATACAAGCTTGACAAGCCCCCCACTATTTAGCAACCAAAAACAAAGCAATCGCTTCAAGGAAGGAGGTGTTGATGAAATTCAGAGTCGGTTTTTGCAGTTTGGTTTTTGCCCTGGTGGTGATCCTCGGCGGCTCCCCGGCATCGGCGCTGGACCCCATCCCCCAGCAGCCCGGTTTCAGCGGCTACATTCAGCCGGGGGTGGGGTATATGAGCATCGAGAGCAACACGGTGGCCAAGATCCTAAGCTTCGACTTGTCCGATCAACGCATCGACAGCCTGGATGACGAACCGGACTCCGAGTCGACCGCCCTCTTCACGGTCCCCTTCAAGCTCGCGTACACCTTCGCCAACAGCCGCACCGAGGTGTTTCTGGGCACCGAGGTGGGGGACCTGCTCTCCTTCGACACCGCCCAGCAGCTGGCCGTGAAGCAGGACATCGGCTCCCTCGGCGTGTTCCAGGCCGGTCTGCTGTTCAGCGGAAACGTCAAGGTCTGGCGGGACCCCTACCTGACGGGTCGCAACCGGGACGACACCGGCCGCCAAAACATCGGGGGCCAGCTAGTGTGGGACAAGTTTTTGGGATCCAACCTGGAACTGGAGTACGTCTACCGGAAGGTGGACATCACCAACGAGAGCAGCGGCAATTCCATCGCCGAGCTGACCAACGCCGAACGGAACCGCCTGGACCGCAACGGCGCCGTGCACCGGGCATCGATCGGCTACCTCTTCGAGTTCGGCGACCATCACAAGTTGAGACCTCAAATCGGTATGAACTATGACGACCGGGACGGCGAGGCCATGGCGAACACCGGCTACAACCTGCAGCTGACCTATATCTATGCCCTGGATCCGGTCAGCCTGGTGCTCAACGGCTACTTCGGTCAGGCCGACTACGACAAGCGCAACCCGGTCTTCGGCAAATCCCGCGATGACGACCTCTACGGCGCCTCTGCCGCGGTCTATTACACCAACCCCTGGGGCTGGTCACTTCTTGGCAGCCAACCGGCGCGTTTCTTCGTGACCGGCGCCTACGGGGCGGCCGACTCCAACATCGATTTCTACAACCAGCAGATCGCACTCGGCTTGGTCGGTATGGCATTCCAGTGGAAATGACCCCCTGAGACCCTCAGGGCCGCTTTCGGTTGCGATCCTATTGCCGCCTGTGCCGGGCTAGACCATGATGGTTACCCGGCACAGGTGCGCCAGCACTTTCCCCGCCATGTGCCCGCCTGCTCGTTCCCCCGACAGAAAATAGCGCCCCGGTCGGTAAATGCGGCCTTCGTTCAAGAACCGGTATTAAGAGCGGTTGATTCCGGCCAAAACGCCCGCGCCCACTCGGCGGTTTGCTCCGGTGCGGAAAAGGTGGCCATGTCGCCCAGCATCACCTCGAAGCCGGAGAAATCGCTGCGCACCCAGGGGGCGTAGTTGCCGCGAACGCTGAGGACTGCCCGCAGCTCCAGGTCCGCCGACCCGTCTTCCAGCAGCAGCAGCCCGAGGTTGTAGCCGTTGCGGCCGAGGCTGCGGTAGAATTTCTGGCCGCACAGAATGCCCGCGGCCAGGTCCCGCCAGTGCGAATCGGTGGTGCCGCACAGGGTGGTGACCGCGGGCAGGATCCCCCAGATTTCAAAAAAGCCTTCGGGGGCAAAAGCGGCCAGCCAGTGCCAGGCGCCGGTGGCGCCGATCAGCCGCCGGCCATCCTGTTTTTCCAGTTCGAGGTAGTCGCTGAAGAGCGGCCTGCCGAACCGCCGGCGGTATGCGGCCGTCCGGGCCTGCAAAAACCGTTGGTGGTTGGCCGGCAAGCGGTCGGCCTGGACCTGCAAATGGGGGTGCAGGAGCGATCCGCCGGCCGACGGCAGGTGGTTCTGGGTGATGGCCATGTAGACGGCCGCCGGGTCATGGGCCAGGACCCGCAAGAGGTAGTCCCGGCAGTTCAGCAGGCTGTCCACGTAGGATTGCAGGCGGGCCGTGCCGATCTCGACGAAGTGCGCGTCGTCGAAGAGGCTCACCGCCGAATAGCGGCCGTAGGGAAAGAGGTTGGGGAAAAGGGTGGAGGTCCCGCGGGTCATGCGCCCCTCGGGGCAGAGGGCGGGCGCCAGCTGCGGGGTGTCTCTGGCCAGCCGGGCGCGGCAGAAAGGGCAAGACTCGCGCTCGGCGGCAAACGGCGGCGGTGCCGGCAGGGTCGCCGTTCCCGGCTCGTTTTCCTCGGCGCGGCTGTAGGTGATCCTGCAGGTCCGGCCGGTGATCGGGCTGGTGCGGATCTCGATGGGGCGATCAGCTGCTTCCCCGGTGGGCAGGATGATGCGGGCGTGAAATGTCTCCTGTTTAAACGCCAGCATGGACGTTTTCCTTTGAGGCGGATTCGCCGAAGCCGCTGCGCAGCAACGAGTCCCGGCTGACCATGCCCTTGAAGCGCCCGTCGTCGTCGACCACCGGCAGGCGCTTGAGCGCCTTTTCGACCATCAGTCCGATGGCCTCTTCGATCAGCATCTCTTCACGCACCGTGACCAGATCGGTGGTCATGACCGCGGCGGCCCTGGTCTCCAGCAGACAGCGCTGCAGGTCGCCGCGGCAGGCGTCCTGCTGGAAGGGGTGTTTGACCTTGGCCAGCAGATGCCAGATCCCCTCCTGTTCGGGCTTGAAGAAGCGCAGCAGATCACCGTCGGAGATGAGCCCCAGCAGTTTGCCCCGGTCATCGACCACGACAACCCGCTGGATGTCGTTGTGATCGATGACTCGGATGACTTCATCCAGCGGGGTGTCGGGGGAGACGGTCTGAGTATCCCGGCGCAGGATGTCCCCCACGCGTTTCAACCGGGCGACCTCGATTTTTTGGGCGTGAAAGGCGTTCCAGTCGGGGGCCTCGCGCATCACCGTGCGGAAGATGTCGATCCGCGACAGCATCCCCGCCAGACGGCCGGTGCGATCCACCACCGGCAGCCGCTTGACGCCTTTGTCCAGCATCCGTTCCACGGCCTCCGCCAGTGGTCGGTCATCGACAATGGTGACGGCCGGGGCCGTCATGATCGCGGCGGCCTGCCGGGAGGCCAGCGACGCCAGGGCCAAATCGCGGCGCTTCTCGTCGGATGCCGCCAGCAAACCCAGGCGCAGGGGCAGGCCGCCGCGAGTGATCAGGTCCCCCTGTGTGATCACGCCGATGGGCCGATTTTGCGCGTCGACCACCGGCAACCCGGTGAAGATCGAGGAGAGCAGGACCCGCACCACCTCGTTCAGGGCGGCGCTGGCCGCGACCCTTTGGGGGTCAGGCGTCATCACATCGCGTACCCTGAGCTGCCGGGGGAAAAAGGTGTTGGGCGCCCGGTAGCTGACGACATTCAAATCACTCAGGGCGATGATGCCCTCGCCGACCATGCCATTCAGACCGTCCAGCACCCGGTCGGCCTCCGCGGCCGGAACGACGATATAAATCCGAACCGGCTGGTTGAAGGAAAGGACCTCCACGCGGGTGGTCGCCACCTCACCGCTTTCGTAGCACCCGGCGATACCGCGGGTGACGATGCAGCGCGCCGCGATTTTGAGCTCGCGGACATGCTGGATAACGGCATCCACCAGTGGCGTTTTATGGCAGCGCGCCGCCTCGCTGGTGAAAATTTCGATGGCTTTGTAATGCAACATCACGGTCCCCTATCCCAGGCCTCCCAGCCAGATTCCCAAAAAGGTCAGCGCCAGGCCGCCCGTGTTGTTGATCAGGATATTGGTCAAAGGCTGCAGCCGCAAGCCGGCACGGGCGGCAGCGGCGGTTTCCAGACAAAAAGTCGAGAAGGTCGTCAGCGCGCCCAGGTAGCCGGTGACCAGCAGCAGCCGCATGTCCGGGGTCAGAAAGCGGACGGAATCCGCCAGGCCGAATACCAGACCGATGAAGAAACAGCCCGCGAGGTTGACGATCAGCGTCCCCCAGGGAAAACTTGTACCCCAGATCCTGGCCGCCAGCAAACCGATGCCGTAGCGGCTCGCGGCCCCCAGGCTACCGCCGCACATCACCAGCACCGGCTTTTTAAGCAGCAGCAGCGATCTGCGGAAGTCCTCCGCTATGGCGTAGAAAACATCCGCGGCCGCGGTGTTCAACGCAATCAGGAGTTCAAGCCCCTCTCCCATCGGCCCCCGATTTCCGGCAACAACGAAATGAACATGGTTTAAGCCGCCGGCGGCTTTCCCTGGGCCCCAAGTCTGATACCGGCGGAAAAGACGAAAAAACCGCCAGCGGGTCCATCATTTTAGACCCCACCGGACTTCACGCGCGGCAGGAGTCATCAGCCCGACCCGGGCGGTTTATCAGGGGGACTCCATCCCCAAAATATGTCCCGATTTCTATCATCGGACATCTTAAAAAACAACCCGCAATTCGGCTGTAATGCCTTCTGTTTGATTTTCCCCGTGAATCTCAGAGCCTCGATTCCGTTTGTTTTTACCGCGTCTTGGCAATGTCTCCAGACGGCACCACGAAAAAGCGCCTATCTTTTTTTTAAAATTAGCCGATAAAACTCAAAAAAACGGCAAATTGGATGCCTTAGTACCTGCCCGGGGATTCGTGAGCAGCTGGCGGCATGGCCCAGCATTCGCAGCGACCGGTCCCAAATCACTCGGGCAGCCCATTGGAAGGAGAGCGTGCCGATGGCGACAGCGCAAGAACTCTTGAAGCGCTTTCAGGCCTTGAAAACACTGCCCCACGTTGCCATTCGTCTGTCCCGGGTGATCTCCGAGGACACCTGCACCGTCAAGGACCTCGAGGAAATCATCCGCCTTGACCCCACGCTGGTGCTGCGGTTGCTGCGCCTGGTCAACAGCCCCTACTACGCCCTGAGCGAAAAGGCCAACAGCATCGCCAGGGCCGTGATTTTCATCGGGATGAAGAACCTGCGCAACCTGGTGGTGATCGAAGCGCTCAAGGACATTTTCAAAAAAGGGGATCGGGAGGGCGTTTTCAACCGGCATCATTTGTGGCTGCACTGTGCGGCGGTCAGCATTTGCAGCCAGATGATCTCCGAGCGCATTTTCGGTCAAATGGGTGAGGATGCGTTTTTGTGCGGCATCCTCCATGACATCGGCATGATCGTGGAAGCCCAGGTGGCACCGGATTTGTTTTTTCAGGCCTGCGGGGCTTATACACCCGAGAGCGCCCCATTAATTCAACTTGAAAATGACACCGTTGGCACCGACCACAGCAAGGTGGGTTTCCTGTTGGCCGCCGACTGGAAGCTTCCCCTGGCGGTGCGCGAGGCAATCCGCGATCACCACAAGACCTTGACGGCGGTCTCTCCGGAAAGTGTTACCGGCACCGTGCAGCTTGCCGAATACATGGTCTCAAGGATCAATTATGCGGCCCTTCCCGGAATGACCGCCACCCTTTCACCGGCCTTGATCACCCACATTCATGACAACATTGAAGAGTATAAAACGTTGGCAAGAGATTTGCCGGATGAAATGGCCAAGGCAAAAGATCTTTACGCGGTGCCGGCGGAGTAACGATGGAACCCCTGGATGACATCTTCAAAGATGCGGCCTGCCCGGAGCAAACATTCAGGCCGCTTTTGCGCCTTTTGCAGGAGCATGTCCCCAAGGGACGCTTTCAGGTGGTCTTTGGCGATGGCCAAAAGGCTCCGGTCGGGGATGGGTTGGACTTGGCCGATGACATCCGCGGGCAGGTGCTGGGCAAGCTCAAAGAAAACCAGACCCGCCTGCTCCGCCACCCCGCTTGCGCTGGACGGGAGGTTTGCGCCGCCCCGCTGGAGGCCTTGGATGCCGTCTTGTTTTTTGATCTGGGCGCGGCAGATAAGGCGGCCGATGGAACGGCGACCGATCCCGCCGCCTTGGTCAGCCTGTGCATCAAGCTGTTCCTATCCCAGCGCGCGCTTTCCATGGAACGCGCTTTTTACCGCGTCCTGAAAAATCAGTTCACCCGCAAAACCCAGGTCCAGGAAACCCGCTATCGGGAAATTCTCGAGGAAACCCAACGCGGCTATCAACTCATCCAGGAGCGCGAAAAAGAGTATTCACAGCGCCTGGAGCACGATATCTCCCGGCGCACGGCCGAGCTTCGGGATACCAACCGTCAGCTTGAAGCGGCCATCGCCAGGGCCAGCGAAATGACCCAAAAAGCCCAGGTGGCGAGTATCGCCAAAGGGGAATTCCTGGCCAACATGAGCCATGAAATCAGAACCCCCCTAAACGGCATCATCGGGTTCACCGACCTGCTGCTGGAAACCGAACTGGACAAGCATCAGCTGGATTATGTCCAAACCGTCAAGCGCAGCGGCGACGGGCTGTTGTCGCTCATCAACGATATCCTCGATTTTTCCAAAATCGAGGCTGGTAAACTGGATTTCGAAAATATCGACTTTGACCCGGAGCTTTGCGTCTATGACGTCTGCGACCTGATTCGACCCAAAGTCGACCCCGAGAGGGTCGCGCTCCTCTGCCAGGTGGGCGCCCGTCTGCCCGCGCAAGTCAAGGGCGACCCCTCCCGCTTTCGGCAGGTCCTGATCAACCTCATGGGCAATGCCGCAAAATTCACCGAAACCGGCGAAATTCTGCTCACTCTGGATCTGGAAGAGGAAAGCGAAACCCGCGTCAAGCTGCATGCCAAGGTCATCGACACCGGTATCGGCATTCCGCCGGACCGGCTGTCCGCCATCTTCTGCCCCTTTGAACAGGCCGATGGCAAAACCACCCGAACCCATGGCGGCACGGGCCTGGGGCTCTCCATTTGCAAGCAGATCGCCAATTTGATGCACGGCGACGTGTGGGCCGAAAGGGGCGCCCCGGGGGGCAGCGTCTTTCACTTCAGCGCCTGGCTGGGGAAAACCGCCGGCAGCCAGAAAAACCCGACGCTGACTGCGTCAATTGCAGGCAAAAATATTTTGATCGCCAGCGATCACCCCACCCAGGCCGCCATCCTCTCGCAGCTGCTGCAATCCTCCGGCATGCGGCTGATGGCGGTGCGAAACGTGGCGGAAGCCCGGACGGCGCTGAAAGCGGCCGCCGCGGCCGGGGACGGGTTTGATGCCTGTATCGTGGATTTTAAAAACGGGTCTGAAATCGCCGACGCCCTCAACAGCTGCCTGGGTCCTGAAAGGAGGATCCCTCTGCTGGGGACGCTGACCGCCAAAACAAACGCGGCGCACGCAATCAAAGGTGCCGGCTATGACGCGGTCCTGCCAAAACCGGTTCGCCGAAACACGCTGATCGAGGTTCTGGCCGGTTTGTTGGGCGGTGCGGCAGGCGAGACGGCCACAGGCAGTTGCCTCCGCATGGCGCCGGTTGAGGGTGGTTTGAACGCCAGCCCCCAGAAACCGCTTTCAGCCCAGGTTCTGCTGGCCGAGGACAACCCGGTGAACCAGAAACTGGCCGCCCTGATGCTCACCAAAGCCGGCCACCGGGTGACGCTCGCCCAAAACGGCCGGGAGGTGCTTGACAAATTCCTGGCGTCTTCGGACCGGATCGATTTGATCTTCATGGATGTCCAAATGCCCGAGGTGGACGGGTTGGAGGCCACCCGCAGGATCAGGGAAAGCGGTTTCGATGAAATTCCGATCGTTGCCATGACGGCCAACGCGATGAAAGGCGACCGGGAAAAATGTCTGAACGCCGGGATGAACGACTTCGTCACCAAGCCGATCAAAAAGGAGATCGTGCTGGCGATGGTGTCCAAATGGGTGTGCGTCAACTCCTAAAGTGTGAGCCGGATGCTTAAAACCACAACAGACAAAGGCGCAAAAAATATATTGGTGGTGGACAATCACCCGCTGGTCATCTCGTTTATGACCCTTTTTCTGGAGAAACTTGGGCATCGGGTGATGACGGCCGCGGATGGCATCGAGGCCCTGGATGCCCTTAAAGGCTTTGTCCCCGACGTCATTTTTGTCGACCTGGTGATGCCCAATATCGGCGGGGACAAGCTTTGCCGCATCATCCGCCAGCGGCCGGAGCTTGTGCATACGTTTCTCGTGATTCTCTCCGCCATCGCCACCGAGGAAAAAGCCCGGATTTCAACTTACGGGGCCGACTGCTGCATCGCCAAAGGCCCCTTCAAGAAAATGGGCCGGCACATCAAGAAGGTGCTCGACCAGCTGGCCTCGGGAAAAGCCCACAGCCTGAAGGGCAAGGTCATCGGTCATGAGGACCTGCACGAGCGCGCCATCACCCGGGAGCTGCTCTCCTCGCGGCGGCATTTCCAGGCGACCTTGAACCATATGCAGGAAGGCATTCTGGAGCTCAACCAGAGATTCGAGATCGTTTACGCCAACCCTGCCGGGGCCCGCTTGATGGGGGTGCCCGAAGAAACTTTGCTCTCCTCAAAGTTAAGCTCCTTTTTTGCGGGCGCGGATCGCGAGCGTGTGGAACGCCTTCTGGAAAAATCCCGTACCGACGCCCCCCAGCACGTTCCCGAAGAGTCGCCGGCGACCGTAAACCAGCGCCAGGTTTCACTGGATCTTATTTGGGTGGAGGATCAGGACAGTTCGACCATCCTGACCATCGTGCGCGACATCACCCACCGCAAACAGCTTCAGGAGCGCCTGCAGCAAGCCCAGAAAATGGAGGCCATCGGCGTTTTGGCCGGCGGCATCGCGCATCAATTCAACAATGCGCTGCAGGTCATCACCGGTGGCGTGGATTTGTTGGAAATGAATTTTGCAGGCGACAAAGCGCCCATCGCGATCATCCACACGGCTATGGATCGGATGCAGGCGTTGACGCGACAACTGCTGGCCTATGCCGGCGGAGGTAACTATCTCCCCGAGCCCGCTTGCTTCAACTCCTTAATCGAAGAAACCCTCAAGCTGATAGAGAAAACCATCCCCGCGACGGTTCTGGTCCAACTGGATCTGGCGCAGGATGTTGCGCGGGTGGAAGCCGATGCCACCCAGTTGCAGATGGCCATTGCCGCCATCGTGGCCAACGCGGTTGAGGCCATCCCGGAAACCGGTCAAATACGGATTGTGACCCGAAACGAAATCCTCGACGATCCGCTCAAATCCCATTTGCCCGATTTAATGTCGGGGCGCTACGTCAGCGTGGCCATCACCGACACTGGCAAGGGCATGGACGCGGCCACACGGCAACGGCTTTTCGAGCCCTTTTTCAGTGATAAATTCCAGGGCCGCGGACTGGGCATGGCCGCCGTTTACGGTATCGTGAAAAATCACGGCGGCGGGATAGCGGTGGAATCCCACTATGGCCGGGGCACCTGCGTCCGGGTGTATCTGCCGGCAATCGGGGATTAGGCCGGCCCGAAAAGACCCCGCTCTGTAAAACAATTGTCACCTGCCCCGCCCGTGCTTGTGTTTCTCCCTCCTTTGTACGAGCCTTGATTCAAACTCACGAAAATTGATGAACCGGAAAAAAGTCAAAATCCAGACGGTTTCGAAAAAAGCTCCAAGTTACGGCGCGCAAGTCTCAGCGGCGTGAGGCGCACTTCTGTGCGCCGCAGCGAATTCGAGATGCGGCGCAACGCAGAAATTGGATTTTTTGCGGAACCGTCAAAATTCGGGAGAAACCACATGCACCCAATGCCTTTACACCCGCTCGGCACCCGGGCGAACATTCTGCTTTCCAGTGTTTTCGGGCCCTATGCCCAGGACGACGCCTTCGGCAGCCGCAAGATCAACCCCATGGAACTCTACCAGAACCAGGTCACCCGATTTCAGGGGCCTTTCTCGCTGCGGATGTTTCACCGCTCTTTCGGGTTGATGATGATCCAGGAGAATATCGACGCCCCCTGCACCCTGCTGGACTTTCCGTCCCTGGAGCGTTTTGAGGAGGAACTCCGGAAATGCGCCTACGACATCGTGGGCATCAGCGGGATCATCCCCAACCTGGGCAAGGTTCAGAAAATGTGCGCCCTGGTGCGCAAGGTATTGCCCCGGGCGACCGTGGTGGTGGGGGGGCACATCGCCAACACGCCCGCCATCGAAGCCCTGATCGATGCCGACCAAATCGTCAAAGGGGAAGGAATCCGCTGGTTCCGGTCCTTCTTGGGGCAGGATCCGAATGCCCCCGTCCGCCATATCGAAGCCTACTCGGGCTACGGGTCGCGGGTGATGGGGCACACCCTGCACGACAAGCCCGGCGACACCGCGGCGATCGTGATCCCATCGGTGGGATGTCCTCTGGGGTGCAATTTCTGTTCGACCTCCGCCCTGTTCGGCGGCAAGGGCAAGTCCATTAACTTCTATGAAACCGGTGACGAACTCTTTGAGGTGATGCGCCGCCTGGAGCGGAAACTCGACGTTCAATCCTTTTTCATCATGGATGAAAATTTCCTCTACCACCGCAAGCGCGCCCTGCGACTGCTGGAACTGATGCAAACCCACGCGAAAAGCTGGGCGCTGTATGTGTTCAGTTCCGCCCGGGTGTTGAAATCCTACACCATCGCGCAGCTGGTGGGGCTGGGGATCGCCTGGGTCTGGATGGGGCTTGAGGGCGAAGAGAGCCGTTACCAGAAACTGGCCGGCGTCGACACCCGTGAGCTGGTCAGCACGCTGCAATCCCACGGCATTCGGGTGCTGGGCTCTTCCATCATCGGCCTGGAAAACCACACCCCCGATAACATGGACGCCGTCATCGCGCACGCCATCGCCCATGACGCGGTCTTTCACCAGTTCATGCTCTACACCCCCAACCCGGGGACACCCCTCTACGAAGCCCACAAAAAAGCCGGCACCCTGCACGACCTGTCGGTCTTTCCCTACGCCGACGCCCACGGGCAGTACCGGTTCAACTACCGCCACAAACACATCCCTGACGGTCAGGAAGAAGCCTTTCTGGCCGAGGCTTTCCAGCGGGATTTCAAAACCAACGGCCCCAGCCTGTTCCGCCTGATCCGGACCCTGCTCACAGGCTGGCAGCGCTACAAGACCCACCCCGACAAGCGCATCCGCGCGCGTTTCGCCCGCGAGGCGGCCCCCTTGAAGACAACCTACGCCGGCGCCCTTTGGGCCATGGCGCACTGGTACCGCACAGATGGCCCCCTGCCGGCCCGCATCAACCGGGTTTTGAGGGAAATCTACGCCGAGTTCGGAATCGGAACCAGACTGGCCGCGGCGGTGATCGGCAGCTACCTGAGTTTCACGTTGAAACGCGAAAACCGGCGCCTGGAAAACGGCTGGACCTACGAGACGCCGTCATTTTACGAAAAAAATCGGGCGGCCCGAGCGCTCGCCAAAGCGAAGGGCGCAAGTATCCGGCAATTTTCGCAGAGCGCTGCTCTGAAAGGTCTGGCGGTCACGCGAACCGTTTCGGGTGCGTCTTTGCGGCCTTAAGGCGGATAAAAAATTCACTTGAATAAAGGATCCACCCCTAAAACAGCCTTCTTTGTTCAAAACGTCGTTCTCGGACTTCTTGGTACTTGACATATTTACGAATCATCTCGGAATCCAAACCGACTGTATCTACACAATAACCTTCGGCCCAAAAATGGTTTCCCCAATATGGACGTTTTTTCAATTCTTTGAACTTGTTGAACACCCGGATCGCTGAACGGCCTTTTACCATTCCGCAATAATCCGATACCGAAACCTTGGGAGGAATCATCACCAGCACATGCACATGGTCCGGTTGAATATTCATTTCCGCAATCTCTATTTGCTTTTGCTGGGAAAACGCCCTAATGCAATTGCCCACTTCGTGCCCAACGTTTCCCGTCAATATCCGATGACGATATTTGGGAACCCAAACAATATGGTATTGGCAGTGCCAAATTGTGTGTGATAGTTTTCTGAATCGGCTCATTGCTATCTCCTTTAGCTGATGCTGTGGGGACAACTCAGCATCGAGGTAGCAGTGAGCCGTTCAAATGGCAAAGCCTTTGAACTCTGACCATGCCCAAAGGGCATGGTTTTCTACAGCTAAATAAAAAGCGGCTCGCGGGTATTGTGAAGTGAAATGACCAGCGGGTGGTATCCCCACTGGCCGTTGTAGGAAATTTCCATACTCTGTTTGCACTCACCAATAGTGGCGCTGATGGTGCCATCCACGTTGATGGTGGCTTCACCTCGGAACACTTCGGACTGCTTTCCCCAGATGTTGCTTTGCACCGTGTTTTTAATATCCATAAATTCGCAGATGTCATCCCCTTTGAAGCGTCTCAGAAAATCGCCTGCCGTGGTGGGATCGGGATGATTTCAGCACCCAAAGCGTTAAGCCAGGCCGTGTCGTTTCGTAGCAGTTCGATATCTTGCAAGCAGCTTCCGCCGGCCAGATAACTGCAGGCCATGTTCAGGATGCGATCCGATTCGTGATACGGCAGATGCCTTTTGAGAAGGTCAATGCGCGTGTTGATCTCCTCGATCAGGCCACTGCGCGCGGCCAGCTGATGAATGGTGCCGATTC